>CAJXTJ010000014.1 GCA_913061165.1 uncultured Polaribacter sp. | reverse complement strand
TCGGAGATGTGTATAAGAGACAGCTTCTGTTGCGCCTATAAAGATAGGGATTAACAAGCTGTTTATCCAAAAAATGGCGCTGTTTCCAAAACCTAAATAAAGAACTATATTTATTATAATAAGCACCAAGACACATCTAAAATACAAGCGCATTCTAAAGTACGAATCTGAGAAATTCTGAACCAAATCATCAAAGTTTTCATCAGGAAAAAGTAAGTCTTTAATTGCTAAAACTTGTGTTACTTTGCAACCCACAATTTTAATGATTTTATCCTGTTTCTTTTTCACTTTGCCACTTATTGCCTGTTTAAAAGTAATAAATGAAATACCTAACCTCTTTTTTATAGGGTTATGAGATATGGTAATATGCTGTACCTTGTCTTTCTTTAGGATAACAGATTTCTTAGTTGTTAATCCTTGATAAATTTCTAAAGTACTATTTTTTACAAAAACAGTTAAATTAAAATGTCTAAGCACTACACGCACTACAGAGCTTAAAACTGCTATAACTGATAACAATATTAAAAAACCTACTATTAAAAGAACATTACTTTCTAGTGAAGAAGTATTCTTAGTGATGTAATTATCTAATATATCTTGTTTACCTAAACGGTCAAAAAGATCATTAATTTGTTGAAAAAAACCTACTAAAACTGCAAGTAACAGCAATAAACTCTGCAAATGATTCTCTGTAAGACTTACCTTTATCAAAGCAAAAAAACCAACTTTTAATAGTGGTTTCTCTACTGTTTCAATATTGGATGTTGCGCAGCTATTAGTATCTAAAACAGTAATTGCCTGTTTTAAAGCACTTGCTTCTTTGTATGATAATGCCTTAATAGAAATTTCTGCCTTGCTAGATCCGGCAGTTTCTATATTTACTTCATGCACATCTATTATTTGCTGAATAATATTTTGTTTAAAATTGATGTTTTGAATCCTGTCAAAAGGAATCGAAGTATTTGTTTTTTTGAGGATACCTTTCTTCAGAATAAAATGGTTGTGTACTATTTTAAATTGGAAGTTCTTAAAAATTAAAAAAGCTCTAATTAAAAAAAATATTAATAAAGCAGCAACACCTATATAGATGTAAACTAATTTGTCTTCAGAAATCTCAGAGAATTTTTGAATGAATAAAAATAGTAGAAACCAAAAAGCTTTCAAAGCTTTGTAAAGGATGTTTATATAAATAACAAGAATCCCTTTTTGAGATTGTCTTCTAAATTGACTAAAGTCTTCTTTATTATCCATCTATTTTATTACTGATGAATTCTTTTATTTGTTGTGCATCCTCTTTTAAAAGTCCACTGATTTTTAAATCATCACTACTATCTCCAGCAGTAAAAACACTTAAAGAAGCCAAACCAAAAAATCTAGAAATAGGTCCTTGATCAATTTCTATGTGCTGAATTCTATTAAAAGGCACAGTTGTTAAACTTCTAAAAAAAACACCATTTTTATAAGAGACATCTTTCTCCCTTATTGCATACTTCCTTTTTTTAAAACCGATCGTTTTTATTGAAAGTACAGCAATAAAAACTAAAAAAAGAGCTAAATATATCCAAATTGAGTTTCGTGAAAGTTCAAAAAGCCCATTTTTATCAACAAAAAATAGGACTGGAAATACAACTAAAAAAACTAAAAAAACATTAATTAATAATACTTTTAAATATCTCTTGTGTATTGATTTAAACTCGATTCTAGTAATATCTGGAAAAGAAGTAACTGAAATATTTTGAAAAGAATCTGTCATGCCAATTAATATTGTAAAGCATCTTTAATTGAGATAGGTAAGTCGTTTAACATGGCTTGCACGAAAGCACCTTGGTGCTTTATCCTTAAAGCTATCGTATATACTTTTGCTTCGTCATATGTTTTGAAGGATCCAACTCTATATTTTAATAAATCATCTTCGTTATAAATATACATATTTGCTAAACTTGCTAATTTAGCATTGGGATTTCTAAGAGCGGCAATTTGCACAGAAAAAACTAATTTATTTTTTACTAATACAGGAGTTACAGTAACCTCTTTCTTTGACTCTTCTCTATGAATTTCTTTCTTTTTATCAGTCTTAGAACATGAAAAAATAGCAATACAAAAATACACCAAAATTATTTTCTTCATCTTATAAATTATTTGCTTCTGCGATTAACTCTGCAATATCTTTTACCACAACCTCAGCTTCTTTTTCTTTGAATTTAATACCATCTGTCATCATAGTATTACAATATGGACAACCCGTAGCGATAATATCTGGCTTTGTTTCTAAAGCATCTTCTGTTCTTAAAATATTTACTTCTTTATCTCCTGCCTCTGCATCTTTAAACATTTGCGCACCTCCTGCCCCACAGCATAAAGCAGTTTTCTTATTGCGTTTCATTTCTGTTAGATTAACACCTAATCTACGAATTAAATCTCTTGGAGATTCGTAAACATCATTGCCTCTGCCTAAATAACAAGGATCATGAAAGGTTACTCTTTTTCCTTGAAGTGCACTCTCATCAATCTTTAGACGTCCTTCAGATATTAAATTTTGTATAAACTGTGTATGATGAAAAACTTCATACTTACCACCTAAACTAGGATATTCATTTTTAAAAGTATTGAATGAATGCGGGTCACATGTAACTATCTTCTTTACCTCATAACCATTTAAGACTTCGATATTCATCATTGCTTGCATTTGAAACAAAAATTCATTTCCTGCTCTTTTCGCAGCATCCCCTGTGGAAGACTCTTCGGTACCTAAAACTGCAAAATCAACATTTGCTTCATGTAATATCTTTACAAATGCCCTAGATATTTTCTTTGCTCTATCGTCATAACTTCCTGCAGCACCAACCCAAAATAATACTTCTGGTTGTTTTCCTTGAGCCATCATATCTGCCATTGTTGGTACTATCATAATTTTTAAGCTATTGTTAAGTTGTTAGAACTCATGATTAAAAACGTATAATTTATTTTTTTTACTCTTCGTTTACCCAGTTTAATCTGTCTTGTTGATTATATTGCCAAGGAGCGCCATTATTCTCAATATTACTCATCATAGCATTTAATTCTTGCGGTGCGGCACTCTCTTCCATTACTAAATATCTTCTCATATCTATAATAATCGAAAGTGGATCTATATTTATTGGACATTCTTCAACACAAGCATTACAACTTGTACAAGCCCAAAGTTCTTCTGGTGAGATGTAATCGTTTAGTAATTGTTTACCGTCATCCTTAAAAACTCCACCGTTTGTATCTATATTTCTACCAACCTCTTCTAAACGATCTCTTGTATCCATCATAATTTTACGAGGAGATAATTTTTTTCCTGTTAAATTTGCCGGACAAGCAGATGTGCAACGACCACATTCTGTGCACGTATATGCATTTAAAAGTTGCATCTTATTTAGATCTAAAACATCTGATGCACCAAATTTTTCTGGCACTTCCTCCTCTTCTCCTTCTAAAGGAGCTGCGTAAGGGTCTGCATCAGGATCCATCATCAGCTTTACTTCTTTAGTAACAGATTCTAAATTATTAAATTGGCCTTTTACATTTAAATTTGCAAAAAAGGTGTTTGGAAAGGCTAATAAAATATGCAGATGTTTTGAGTAGAATAAATAATTTAAAAAAACAAGAATTCCTAATATATGAATCCACCATGCAGTTCTTTCGATTACGTGAAGCGCTTCTAATGAGAACCCATCAAATAAAGGAGCAATAAACTGACTTACAGGGTTTCCAATACCTGCATTTTGAAATGGAGTATCTGTCGCATTCATTACTAAAAACAGTGTCATTAATACCATTTCGAAGTACAAAATAATATTGCCATCCATTTTTGGCCAACCTTTCATTTCTGAGCTAAGAAAACGTTTAATATTTGCAATATTTCTTCGCGTCCAAAAAAGAATAACCGCTATAAAAACGAATGCTGCTAAAATCTCAAAAGTTCCTATTAAAAAAGCGTAAAAACCTGCTCCTATAAAACCTTGAAAGATTCTATGTGTTCCCAAAATTCCATCAATAATAATTTCTAAGACCTCAATATTAATAATTACAAAACCAAGATATACGACAATATGTAAAAAACCAGAAAAAGGTCTTCTAACCATTTTAGACTGCCCTAAAGCAATCTTAATCATATTTTTCCAACGTTCGGATTTATTATCTGTTCTGTCTATAGATTTCCCTAGATTTATATTTCTAAAAATCTTACGAATATTCATCACAAAAAAGCTCAGACCAGAAATTAATGCGATTACAAAAAATGTATTTGGTAAATATTGCATTTTGATAGTACTAGTGATTATAAATTAGTTTTTTATCTTTTCAGTATAAGGCAGTTGTCGTTTCCCAAATACTGAAAAATGAATATACCTTTTTGGATTTAGTTTAATATCTCTCAGCAGCTGTTCTAACTCTCCGGTAGCCGCCTCTAAATTATCGTACATTCGTTTATCATTAAGCAACTGACCAATGGTTCCTTCTCCGGCATTTATTTTTTTTGACATTTCGTTAAAATTGCCCACAGCCTCGTCTGCCTTATCTATAATTTTCTTAAAGTCTACAGCGTTTATATTCTCTGATACTTTGCTAAAATTCGCTGTAATGTTTCTTGTATTTTCTATAGTAATTTTTAGGTTTTCTTGATTATCTGCAACCATAGAATTCACGGATTCAATAGTTTTTCTGATATCTATTATCGTTGCGGATAAATTAGCAATAGATGTATTAATTCCGTTAATAGTATTGTCGCTTAACACTTTATTTAAACCACCAAACAAGGTGTCTGTCCTTACAATTACTCTTTCTATTTTTTGTTGAAGTGGGTTTAATCGCTCTCCTATTGACGTAAATAAACTTTCTTCCATCTCACCTTGAAGAAGGTCTCCAGATATTGCCATATCGCCTTCGTAATCAGGTATTATTGCCAAGTTAGAACCACTCAAAGGGTTTGGAGAATAAATTTTAACGATACTTCTTTTAGAAAACTCAAAAGCATTATCTATAATAAATGTTACTAATAAATGACCTCTCTTTTCTACACTAGTATCAAACTCTATATTATCTACTTTACCAACTTTTAAACCATTAATTGTAACTGCACTAGACTCAGACAATCCTCCAATTCTAGCATATTCAACTTTAAAGGTTCGCGAACCAGAATCTAATAAGTTTTGTCCTTTTAGAAAATTAAAGCCCCAAATAGAAATACCAATAATAATTACTGCAATAATTCCTGTTTTTAATTCTTTCGACATAGCTAGAAGTTTTACTACAAAATTACTAATAATTTTTGTTAGAAACCGTTAATATTGCGGCATTTTTAAAGCTTCTTCTAAAGCTATTTTTTTTCCATTTTTAAAAGCAATAATAAAAGCCTGCTTATATCCTTTAGATTTTGCTTTTTCCAGCGAATCTTTAATGGCGTTATATGAAGAAGAGTTACCGTAATAATATTTATAAACACTACCAAAAAGCTTTCTTTCTATATTTTTTAAACCTTTAAAATTATAAGATTTTGTTGTAAGCCTATTTTTTCCAACCCCTATCTGTACTTTAAACTTAATTTCATTTATCGTTGCTACGGTATTAACTGAATCTATAACGGTATTTAGTTTTAAATTCTTAATATAACTATAAATGGCTACTGCTATTTCATTTGCCATTTTAGCCTGACCATTTTTAGAATTCAAGAAACTACCTTCTTTTCTATTCGTTAAAAATCCTAATTCTACTAAAACACTTGGCATAATAGTTTCTCTTAAAACCTGAAAATTATCTTGTTTTACTTTTCTGTTATTTCTTTTTAATTTAAAAGTAAAGTTATTCTGAATTAAGCTGGCAATAGCTAAACTTTTATCTAAATTTTCTTCTTGAAGCAAGGATAAACCAATCACGGACTCTGCAGAATTTGAATCAAAACCTTCGTATTTATCTCTGTAATTATCCTCTAAAAGAATTACTGCGTTTTCTCTTTTGGCTATTTCTAGGTTTTTTTTATTTCCTCTTAAACCTAACACAAAAGTTCCTGCACCGAATGCATTTGAGGTATGCGAATCACAATGAACAGAAACAAATAAATCTGCTTTTGCCTGATTTGCAATATCTCCTCTTTTCCATAAATCTATAAAAACATCTTTATTTCTAGTATAAAGCACTTTAACATCCTTATGTTTTTCTAACAATGCACCTATCTTTAAAACTACCTTCAAAGCAATACTTTTCTCTTTAAATCCATTCCCTAAATTGCCCGGATCCTTGCCGCCATGCCCAGCATCTAATACAACAACATATTCTTTTTGAGCGAATACAGAAAAGCTATTGCTTAAAAGTATAAAGAATAGTACAAAGAGAATTTTTCTTTTGATAATATTTTTGTGTTTTTGTTGGGATTGCATCAATAAAATTTAACTAATTTTGTTTATTAAATTTGGTGGTGCAAATAATGCACCATACTTTTATTCATTTACAAAAATAGCATTTAAAGCATTGCAAACAAACCTATCATATATACTTTTATTTTGTTGCTTCTTTTTTGCAAAGCTAAGTTTTTCTCAAGATATAAAATCAACTAACGGAATTGTAGTTCCTTTGGTTGAGCTAGATACCGTATCCAAAAAAGAAGTTAAAGAGATTACTTCAATAAAAAAAGATACTTTACTACTTCAGAAAAAAGACACAATTATAATAGATTCTATAAAACCGAAAGAATCTATAGAAGATCTTATTACGCATATTGCAAAAGATTATACCATACAAAATGCAAAGGATAAAACGGTTACACTCTATAATGAAGCAAATATTACATATACAGATATAGATTTAAAAGCGGGTATAATTGTAGTTGATTATATTAAAAACACACTCTTTGCTAAAGGAATTAAAGATAGTTTAGGGTATACCCAACTACCTGTTTTTAAACAAGGAGCTGAGGAATCTGAACAAGATTCTATGATATACAACTTCAAAACTAAGAAAGCCTTAATTTATGGCTTAAAAACCAAACAAGGTGAAATGTTTACGTTTGGTAAAAAAACCAAAAGAGTAAATGATTCTACCATCTATGTGAGAGATATTAAATTTACTACATCTGAAAAATTGGATTATTACATTGGAACAAGCAAAGCTAAAATTATACCTGGGAAAAAAATAATTGTTGGCGGAAGTCAATTATATCTTGCAGATGTGCCAACACCTATATATTTACCTTTTGCCTATTTCCCTATTACCTCAACAAGTGTATCTGGTTTTTTAATTCCTGCCTTTGATACCGGAAGTAGTTCTAGAGGTATTGGTTTTCAAAACGGTGGCTATTATTTTGCGATAAGTGATTATGTTGATTTAGCAATTACTGGAGATGCCTATTCAAACGGAAGTTGGGGTTTTAGAGCAAATTCAAACTATAACAAGAGGTATCGTTTTAGTGGTACTTTTAATTTTAATTTCGAAAATAATATCAACGGAATAAGAGGTTTTGATGATTATCTTAAAAGTAATCGGTATAATTTAAGATGGTCTCACAATCAAGACGCTAAAGCAAGTCCGAATTCTAGATTTACAGCATCTGTAAACCTAGGAAGTAGTAAGTTTTTTAGAGAATCTCAAAATCAGTTTAATGTTGCGCAAACACAGACTAACACACTTAGTTCCTCTATAAACTATAGTAAGACTTTTGTTGGCACCCCTTTTAATCTTAATGTTACAGCACAGCACCAGCAAAATACCAATACAGAAAAAATTACCATGACATTGCCGGCTTTATCTGTAAATATGAATAGAATTTACCCTTTTGCAGGAAAAGGAGGTGTAAAAAAGAATCCTATTCAAAAAATGGGTTTTAACTATACCTTAGATAGTAAGTATTTAATTAACACTACAGATGAGGAATTTTTAACTGCAAAAATGTTTAAAACTTCTAGGTCTGGTATGCAGCACAAAACGGGTACAAATACAAATTTTAAAGCATTAAAATATTTTACAGTATCTCCTAGCGCAAGCTATGAAGAAACTTGGCAATTTGATTATATCCAGAAAAAATATGATGTTAATGAAAATGTTATTGTTACGGATACCTTAAGAGGTTTTAAAAGCTTTAGAGAATATAATGCTGGTATAAGTTTATCTACAAATGTATACGGTACTTTTAACTTTAAAAAAGGAAGATTAAAAGCTATAAGACATACTTTTAGACCTTCTGTTTCTTATTCATATAGACCAGATTTTGAAGAAAAATATTTAAAACAAGTGCAAGCTAGTAATAACCCTAGTGACTTGCAAGATTATACTGTTTTTGATCAAGGTATTTATGGAAAACCATCTTCTGGATTAAGTAACTCCATTGGTATTTCTTTAAACAACGTTTTAGAAGCTAAAGTTGCACCGAAAGATCCAGACAGTGATGACGAAGACGAAAAAGTATCTATATTAAATAATTTAAACTTTAATAGTTCATACAACATTGCAGCAGACAGTTTGCGCTGGTCTCCTGTTAGTTTTTCTGCAGGAACACGTTTATTTAAGGATAAATTGTCTGTAAACCTGAATGGTTCCTTCGATCCTTATAAGGTAATTGCCTCTTCAAATGGATCCCCTCTTAGAATTAATGAATTCAATGACAACTTTTTAGGCTTGAGATTAACAAATGCGAGTTTAACCGCAAATTATTCTATTTCTAGTGCAGATTTTAAAAAAGATAAAAAAGGAGAAAACAAAGGAGAAAATACAGATCCTAATAATTCTCAAGATGTAATTGGTGCAGACATCAATCCAACAGATAGATTTGGGCAAAGAAATAATACGACAAATACAAGTAAAGAAGATAAAAACAAAACAGCAAAACTATACCAAGCAGAAATACCATGGTCTATTAACCTAGCATACTCCACGGGCTACAGAAACAATGGATTAGAAAGTGGAGATATTACGGTAAATAGTATTATGTTTAGTGGCAATCTAGAATTATCTCCAAAATGGAAAATGGGGTATTCTTCTGGTTATGATGTTAAAGGAGGTGCCTTTACCTTTTCTAGGTTTAATTTTACAAGAGATTTAGATAGTTGGAATTTAAATTTTAATTGGGTTCCTTTTGGAACTAATTCTTCTTATACTTTTTTTATCGGTGTAAAATCTTCTATTTTATCCGATTTGAAATGGGATAAAAATAAGCCACCAGATAGAAGGCTTTTTTAATTATATAGTTTACAATAAATAAATGAAGCAAATTATAACATACTTATTAGCCACTATTCTACTAATAGCTTGTTCCTCTAAAAAAGATAGAGAAACAAGTATTGAAGTCTTAAATAAAGAAATTCTATATATCAAAAAAATGAAAAAAATAATCACTACAGTTAAAGCCCCTGAACCTATTGGCCCATATAATCAGGCAGTATTAGCAGGAAATACATTATATACTTCTGGTCAAATTGCATTTAACCCAGAAACTGGAGAATTAGTTTTAGATAATATACAGGCTGAAACAAGACAAGTAATGGAAAACTTGAAACAGGTTTTATTGGCTGCTGATATGACTTTTGAAAACGTAGTTAAAACATCTATATTTATTTCTGACATGCATAATTTTTCAGAAATTAATACTGTCTATGGAGCGTATTTTAATAATGAAAACGCACCGGCTAGAGAAACCGTAGAAGTTGCAAACTTACCTAAGTTTGTAAATGTTGAAATTAGCGCAATTGCCATCAAATAATTAGATACTTAAATCGCATAAAAAAACCTGATAGCATAAAATCTATCAGGTTTTTTATTGAATTTATTCTGAATCCTATAAAGATGCAGCGTATTCTATTAAATCTACAATTTTAGTTGAATATCCAATTTCGTTATCATACCAAGAAACAATCTTTACAAAGTTATCGTTTAATGCGATACCTGCATTAGCGTCAAAAATAGAAGTACGAGTATCTCCAATAAAATCTTGAGAAACTACTAAATCTTCTGTATATCCTAATACACCTTTCATTGGTCCGCTTTCAGAAGCGGCTTTCATTGCAGCACAAATTTCTGCATATGTAGCTGGCTTTTCTAATTTCACTGTTAAATCTACAACAGAAACATCCATAGTAGGAACTCTAAAAGCCATACCTGTTAATTTACCGTTTAAAGCAGGAATTACTTTCCCTACAGCTTTTGCAGCCCCAGTAGAAGAAGGTATAATATTATGAATAGCAGAACGTCCACCTCTCCAATCTTTCATAGACGGACCATCTACCGTTTTTTGAGTTGCAGTTGCAGCATGCACAGTTGTCATTAATCCTTCAGAAATTCCCCAGTTGTCATTTAAAACTTTTGCAATAGGTGACAAACAGTTTGTTGTACAAGATGCATTAGAAAAAATTTGTTGATCTGCTTTTAATTCTGTGTTGTTTACACCCATAACAAACATTGGTGTATGATCTTTAGATGGCGCAGATAAAACAACTTTTTTAGCACCTGCTAATAAGTGTTTTCCAGCAGTTTCTTCTGTTAAGAAAAAACCTGTTGATTCAATTACATAATCAGCACCTACTTCATTCCATTTTAAGTTTGCAGGATCTCTTTCCGCAGTAATTCGAATTTCATTTCCGTTCACAACTAACATACCGTTTTTTACCTCAACAGTTCCATCAAATTTTCCATGAACTGAGTCATATTTTAACATATATGCTAAATAATCTACATCTAATAAATCATTAATAGCTACTACTTGTACATTGTCTCTTGTTACTGATGATCTGAATGCTAATCTTCCAATTCTTCCAAATCCGTTAATTCCTACTTTTATCATATTATAATCTTTATTTACTTATTAATATTACGTTGTCATGATATCAGAAACTCTTAAAAGCTCTTGATTGATTGAATGACCTCCTTTTATTGCTTCTGAAATACTCGAACTTATTACCTCATTATCTTTTAATCCCACCATTAAATTAGTTTTACCCTCTAATAACAACTCAACAGACTTTACACCTAATCTACTTGCTAATACTCTATCAAAACAAGAAGGAGAACCTCCTCTTTGCATATGACCTAAAATTGAGACTCTAACATCATACTCTGGTAAGTTATCTTCTACATACTTTGCCAATTCGTATACATTCTTTCCCGATTTATCTCCCTCTGCTACGACTACAATACTAGAAGATTTGCCTGTTCTTCTGCTCTTTTTAAGAGACTCTAACATTCTATCTAAGCCTAAATCTTCTTCGGGTATTAAAATCTCTTCTGCTCCTGCTCCTACTCCTGCATTTAATGCAATAAAACCAGCATCCCTTCCCATTACTTCGACAAAGAATAATCTATTGTGAGAAGAAGCTGTGTCTCTAATTTTATCTATTGCCTCTACAGCCGTATTTAAAGCCGTATCGTACCCAATTGTATGTGAAGTTCCAAAAATATCATTATCTATAGTACCAGGAATTCCAATAATAGGAAAATCAAATTCTTCATTAAAAATGACTGCCCCGGTAAAAGAACCGTCTCCACCAATAACAACAAGGGCTTCAATATCGTTTTCCTTTAGATTTGCGTATGCTTTTAATCTACCCTCTTTAGTTCTAAATTCTTTTGATCTTGCAGATTTTAAAATAGTACCACCTTTGTTAATAATATTATTAACATTTCTTGCAGTTAATTCTACAAAATCTCCTTCGATAAGACCTTCATAGCCTCTATATATTCCCACACAACTTAAGCTGTAATAAGCACATGCTCTTACCACAGATCTAATTGCTGCATTCATCCCTGGAGCATCTCCCCCAGAGGTCATGACTGCTATTTTTTTAATTTTCTTCATATTTTATATTGTAAAATTACTGCTTTTTAGGGATTTAAATAAAAAAATCTACGAAATCGTTTTAGCCTATTTATCCTTTATTTTAAAGGGTTTCTAAATAAGAATTATTAAATATCTTTTAATTTTTAATACAATTTTCAAAAGAGACTTATCTTCCTCTAAAGTAGTCTTTATACTAATAAGAAATGCATAATTTAATTACCACTAAAATCTTTTAAAGCTTTTGTTATTATGGAATCTTTCTTTATTAATTCCTTTAACTTTAATTGCTTTTTTATCTTTAAACCAAGCTTTCTAAATAAACCATTTAGTGTATTAAAATTCACCTGATAAGACAATCCTAAACCTTGAGTATACCCCTGATCTTCAGTAGTGTATTGAATTTCATTTTGTCTATTAAAAATAACACCTCTAAAATTACCTTCTGTATTAAGTAAAACCTCTACTTTTACTTCACCAATTACACTAGATTGGGTTTGCGTGCCAATGGGAACACCTACTTTTCCATTAATAATTACTTTATCACCTACTTTTGTACTTACAGATAAATCTACTTGATTGTCTATATTTAATCGATCTAAATCACTATTATTTTGTCCTTGTTGGTAATCCACACCTAACTGAAACTTACTATCCGGGGTATTTAAAATACTAGAAAATGCAGATGAAATGGCGCTTGAAGCAGTATTTGTTAAGTTCGACTTTGCATCAAAATCTAATTTATCAGGATTTATAAAATTACCAAAAGCTAAAAGTGATATAAATTGTGTTGTTTTTTCATTTACGTTATTATCATTTAAAATAAATTCTAGCTCGCTGGCAATTGTAGTCTCTACGTTTGTTAATTGAATGTCTAGTTCTTGCTTAGAATTAAATAAACCTCCAGAAATTCGTGTTACTAAATCTACTTCTATATTTCTATTAGAATTAAAATTCTCTAGTAAAACACCAGGGTTTGCTTTTGCCTTATAAACAGCTGTTACATCTAAATTAGCGTCTGCAGGATTTCCATTCCAAGAAACGGTTCCTCCTTTTTGAATAATAAATGGTTTGTTCACAAAACCGCCATACTTAAAGTCATAAACTCCACTATTCACAATATAATCACCAAACATATTAAACTTACCTCTAGTGTTAATTTCTATTTGAAGGTTTCCAGCACCTCTTCCAGATAATTGGCTTCCATAAATTTCATCAATTACAACCTGTGCTACAGCATCTTTTGTGACTTCCAAATCTATATTTAAAGTAAGTCCTTTTAAAGACTCCAAAGCAATTTCTTTTTGACGTTCTACTACTGTTTCGTCAGATTTAAAATGAATAAGACCATAACTGTCAACTGTTTCAATATCTTTTAAAGGAACTACAAAAATAGTTCCCGGCATTGTTTTAGCATTAATATCTATTGTTAAGCGATCTGTTAAACCAAAAATATCTGCAGAACCATCTATAAAAGCAGCACCATAATACTGCGCTTCTTCTTTATTTTCTGTATCTAAAACCATTAAATTATCACTCTCAATCTTCAAGCTTAAAAACCATTGTTTAAAATTAAAGTGAGAAATATCTCCCTTTAATATTCCTTTCGTATTGTTTTTTATATCTCGAAGTTTAAAATCTTCTAAAATAAAAGATTGCTCTAATAAAGTAATCATAGATTCTCCTTCAAAATCATAGTTTATATTTAAGTAAGGAAACTTTAAACCTGCATTATTAAGACGAAGTGACCCATCCATATCTGGATTGCTTACAAAGCCTCTTAAAGTGAAATTTCCTGATGCGGTTCCTCTTAAAGAAGATAAAACATTTTTACCTAAAGGACTAAACGCATTCAATTTAAATTCTTCTAAAAAAACGTCTAAATCTATAATTGGTCTTTCTGCTGAAAAATCTAAAGTACCACTTGCCGAAATACTCTTTACATCTTTGCTTTCTATAAATAAATCTGCACTATACTTCTTGTAAGAATTTTCACCTTTTATATTTAAAAATAAATCTCCCTGATTAAAGTTATTTACATCAAAATTTGCAATCTTAAGAGAACCTTCGGGTGCATAAATACCTTCTTTTTGCACAAAATCTAAAGAACCAGATAGCACTCCTTTTAGCACTAAACTATCAATTTTGGGTAAAAAACTCTGTAACTTCACTTTTGTGAAATCCACTAAAAGAACCTTTTCTTCTGTTCCTTTTAAATTGCCTTTAAATTTAATTTTTTGTTCTCCTGAAACTAATTTAAATTGACTGAAATTAAATTCATTTGTTTTTAAATCAAATGTAATTTTATCAGTATTTTTTTTATTTGGATTAATGTTCCAAGCATTTTCTTTAAAGATAAAGGATGATTTCTCAAAACCTAAAACAGACTTCCCTTCGGAATTAAAGGTGTAATAAAAGTCTAGATTAAAATCTTCATTCTTTTTGTTTCCTCCTTTAAAAATCGATTTAAAATATAAGGTATCATTCTCTGTCCTATTTAAAAGATTTAGTTTAGATACATTATAGTAAGCCGTATTTACTTCATCTGCGGTTAAAGAAGTATTGTATAAGAGGTTTTTATTATCCGTCCTTAAAGAAATATCCTTTACTTCGGTACCGTAAGCATCTATTTTTGGCGAATTAAAACTTAATCGAAATAAGTCTTCATCTGAATTTATTTTTCCTTTTATTTTTGTTTTGTCGTCAATAAAAACCTTTGGAAAAAAAACATTTACAATTTGATTGTAAACTGTAAAATTAAAATCTAAATATTGATTGCCAGCAACCTTATAGGGTTTATAATTGGTATAAATACTACCCAACGCATTTTGGGCGACTTTAGGCAATTCAGAAAACGAAAAATCACCTCTAATGAAACCATTCACAATATCATTAGAAGCAACGTCTATAATCTTTATATCCTCTTTTAAGGAAGAAGTAACAACAAACTCTTTAAAACCATACTCTTCTATTTGATTTGTATAGAAAACATTTTTAAAAATTGCTACGCCTATAATATCATTAAATGTATTCCCTTCTATGTCTAACTGTACAATACCTTTTACCACAGAAACAGTATCCCTTTTGAAAAGATTAGTTTCTTTTAAGTTTAAATACGAAATCTCAGATTTAAAATCGAACTTATGTACTTCAGAAGATAAATCTGCCAAACCATTAAATTTCATTTTTAAATTGGCATCATCAATTACTAAACTTCCATCAAACTTATTATTTTGATACTGTCCATTCGCAATAATATTATGATAAGAATAGTTATTGAAATTAAGTTCAGAAACAGCACCTACAAAATTGGTATTCAAATTATTTAACTTGAAACCACTCCCATTTACAGCTCCTTTTAGAGATACATTTCCAAAAACAGGGTTCTTCAAAAAGGAACCAATATTAAATTTAATAAGCTGAATATCTCCTGAATACGAAACCGCATCAATTTTATCTATATTATTAATTTCTAAATCTGAAACCACAGCTCCAATTTGAGACTTCATGGTTAAAATAGCCTTTACTTTCGAAGAAGTTATATTTACTTTTCCATTAACACTAAATTGACCAAATTTTTCAAGTTCTGATGGTAAATTTTCACCCAATAAATTAGGTGCTATATTTTTTAGTTCTTTGTAGTTTGCTGTTAAAGTATTTAAATCTCCATTAAAAATAAAACCTCTTTCTCGGTTTATAGCATTTTTAAAACCTAAATCCCCATCTAATCTAATTCCTTTTTCTGTTGTAAGTTTTAAATTATTAAGATTAAAATTATTTAACTTTCCTTTCATTATTCCTGAAAAAGAAATCATATCCCCTCCATTTAATTCACTATAAAAATTTTTTAAATCGAGAACCTTTAAATTACTTTCTTTAAATTCTGCTTCTATTTGAACCTTATCGTTAAAATTATATAAACCTTCTCTACCATAGGTGAAAAAAATATTTGCATTTAAACGA
The DNA here is from genome assembly GCA_913061165.1 of uncultured Polaribacter sp. Lineage (GTDB taxonomy): Bacteria > Bacteroidota > Bacteroidia > Flavobacteriales > Flavobacteriaceae > Polaribacter. The sequence goes on along the minus strand of CAJXTJ010000014.1, from coordinate 10,515 downwards.
GAGTTTTCAGTCTCTAATCTAGTATTATCAAAAGTCATAGCATTTTTAGTAAACTTATAATTGGTAGTTAAGTTAGTTACCTGTAAGTCTTGGTTTGTCCTAAAATATAAGCCTCTTGTATTTAAAGCAACATCGGCGCCAACGATGGCCAAATCTTGCACATTACCCCCAATATTAGTTGCAGAGAAATTTAATGGATTTTCTTTATTATCATTACTTATTCTTAAATCTAAGTTTTGGATATATATGTTCTTCGCGTTTAAAATAAACGGAAGGTCTAAAGAATCTTTTAGTGTATCGCTGCGAAAACTTGCACTAAAAACAGCCATATTATTAGTTGTTTCTCCCTTATAGGTCTTCATAAAGTAAAAAGCGTCCTCTATAGAAATAGCATCAAACAATAATTTGTTTTTAAAAATTTTTTTTACACTTAGTAAAGAAGTGCTTATTTTTTTTACAAAGATTAAAGTATCTTTATGATGGTCTCTAATTTGCACCTCTTTTAAAGTTATGCTTCCTAAAAAAGAAAGGTTTACTTTTCCGATAGATAAATTTGTATCAAAATCTTCGTTTATTTTATTAGTAGTATAAACGCCTAATTTTGTTTGCACAAAAGATGTAGAAAGCAAAAGACTAACTAGTAGCAGAAAAAGGGCAATACACCCTAACCATTTTAATATTTTATTACTTATGTTTTTAATGACGAACTGTTTTAGTATTATTAACAATATTTAAAGAAAAGTAATCAAAAATATTGCCACATATTACAAATAACGTGCAATTTTAGTAAAGAATTAAATTTCTATTCTTAAAAAGGGAAAATCAACTTAAAATTATACCTAATTTTGCTAAAAAAGATTTTATAATAATTATGAAAAAAACCATTTATATTTTAGGTATAGAATCTTCTTGCGATGATACTAGCGCGTCTGTAATTTGCAACGGCAAAGTATTAAGTAATGTAGTTGCAAACCAGGAGGTGCATTCTAAATATGGTGGTGTTGTGCCAGAATTAGCTTCCAGGGCACATCAACAAAACATAGTCCCAGTAGTTCAACAAGCTTTAGAACAAGCAAATATTACAAAAGAGAAACTAACTGCTATTGCTTTTACCAGAGGCCCAGGTTTAATGGGTTCTTTATTAGTAGGCACCTCTTTTGCTAAATCTTTGGCTTTGGGTTTAGAAATTCCGTTATTAGATGTAAACCACATGCAAGCGCATATTTTAGCCCATTTTATAGAAGATGAAGGTAATAAGATTCCCTCTTTTCCTTTCATTTGCCTTACTATTAGTGGCGGTCATACACAGATTGTGAAAGTTACAGATCATTTTAAAATGGAAATTTTAGGTGAAACTATAGATGATGCCGTTGGTGAAGCTTTTGATAAATCTGCAAAAATTTTAGGATTACCATATCCTGGCGGCCCTTTAATAGATAAGCATGCAATATTAGGAAACCCCAAGGCCTTTCCTTTTACAAAACCAAAAGTGGGCGATTTAGATTTTAGTTTTAGTGGTTTAAAAACCGGTATTCTTTATTTTATACAGAAACAGCAAAGAATAAATTCAAATTTTATTGAAGAAAACTTAAATGACATCTGTGCATCAATCCAATATACGATCGTAGAAATTTTAATGGAAAAGTTAAAAAATGCTGTAAAACATACAAATATTAAACATGTTGCGATTGCTGGTGGTGTATCCGCTAATTCTGAAATTAGAGCACGCCTAAAATTAGGAGAAAAACATTTTGGTTGGACCACCTACATACCTAAATTTGAATACACAACAGATAACGCAGCGATGATTGCAATTACAGGTTACTTAAAATATTTAAATAAAGAGTATGCCGATGTCTCTGTGACCGCCAAAGCACGACTAAAAGTTACCGAGTAAATTTTATTAATAACTTTCTTTTGATGAAAAATTTTAAAAACAGCCTCTTATTCAATGTTTCCTATTTCTTTCTATGGGTTAGTTATTTTATTTTTGCCCGATTCTTTTTTCTCTTATTTTATTTTGAAAAAACAAAAGAATTAGAGTTTACAACAATCTTAAAGACCTTTTTATACGGCATACAATTAGATACTTCATTTAGCGCCTATCTCTGTATAATTCCATTTTTATTAATTATTTTATCAACATTTATAAATACTACAATAATTGTAAAGATTATTAAATGGTATTCTTACCTGCTTATAATTTTTATTACACTCTTATTAATTATAGACGCCAGTCTATATGAGGCTTGGGGCGTTCGCTTAGATACAACTGTACTTGCCTATATAGATACACCCGAAGTTATGATTGCTTCAGTTTCTGCTTATCAGATGATTTCTGGAATTCTCTTTTGGTGCATAACCTCTTACATTTTTATCGTAATTTTTAAAAAAATAATTAATAAAAATGGTAAAAAAATAAGTATTAAAAACTGGCTACAAATACCCTTATTATTGCTTCTAACTTTAGCACTTATCATACCTATAAGAGGAGGTCTCCAAGAAATACCTGTAAATCAAAGCAATGTGTATTTTTCTAGCAAAATGTTTGCAAATCATGCTGCTGTAAATTTTATATGGAATTTTTCCAATACGGTTACACATAAAACAGGCAACAAAAATATTTATAAATTTTTTGATAATGAAACCGCTAAAAGCATCATTCATAAAACCAGAGACAAACTGCTATTATCAACCTCAGACACTATCTTAAACACTAAAAAACCAAATGTAATTTTAATTATATGGGAAAGCCTTACAGCAAAGGTTGTGGGTGCTCTAGATGGTGAACCTAATGTTACTGTAAACTTAAACCGCTTATCCAAAGAAGGAATTTTATTTACTAATTTCTATGGGAACGGAGACAGAACAGACAAAGGAATTCCTGCAATTTTAAGCGGCTACTACCCACCGCCAATAAAGCGTATTATGCGAATGCCTAATAAAACGAGAAGCTTACCAATGTTGCCTAAAAAGATGAACGCGTTAGGTTACAAAACATCTTTTTATTATGGTGGAGATTTAAATTTTGGCAATATGAACACGTATTTAAGAAATGCAGAAATAAATGAAATTATAGATGGAAGTGAATTTGATAAAAAAGATTGGAACTCTAAATGGGGCGCTTTTGATGATGTTTTCATGAAAAGGTTTGCAGACGATTTAACAGCAAAGCAAAATACTCCATTTTTTAAAATTGCACTAACATCAACAAGTCATGAGCCTTATGAGTTAAATGATACCTATGAATTTGGACAAGATTCTGAAGATAATTTATTTAGAAGTTCGCATGCTTATACAGACAAAGTTATTGGAAAATTTATAGCTTTTGCAAAAAAGCAAGATTGGTATCGCAATACCTTAATTATAATCATGTCAGATCATGGGCATTCTTTACCTAAACAGGAAGGAGCATATTTTTCTCCAAAAAAATTTAGAATTCCGATGTTATGGTTAGGTGGTGCCTTACATAAAAAAGGAATAGAAATAGAGAATATAACTAGCCAAGTAGATTTCTCGTATACTTTATTAGATTTATTAAATGGAGATAATTCTGAATTCAAATTCAGTAAAAACTTATTTAATACCTCCGAAAGCCAATATGCTCATTATACATTTAATAAAGGTTTTGGTACGCTTTCTAAAAACGGACTGTACTTATTTGATTATGTAAGTAAAAAGCCAATTTTAAGATATGGTAAAGCTGCACACCATTTAGATTCTCTAGGAAAAGCAATTACCCAAAACTCATACCAAGATTTTTTAGATAGAAAATAGTCTTAAATTATTACTTATCAACATTATAGCTGCTTTTATATTTCTAAATCTATTTCTAAAAACAAAAAAACTCCAACAAATAAATGTTGGAGTTTTAATATGTTTAAAATTCTAAAAGAATTACTCTTTTTTGAATTTTGCGTATTTAGTTTTAAACTTGTCGATACGTCCTGCAGCATCAATAAGTTTAGATTTACCTGTGTAAAATGGGTGAGAAGTTCTAGAAATCTCTAATTTTACTAAAGGATACTCTACACCATCTACGTCTAAAGTTTCTTTTGTCTCTGCAGTAGAACGCGTTATAAATACATCTCCGTTAGACATGTCTTTAAAAGCCATCATTCTGTAATTTTCTGGATGAATTCCTTTTCTCATTTTATATATATTTGATACTTTAATGTTATGTTTGTGAAAGCAAAATTGGTAAAGTTTTACTTAATATTCTAAATAGCTGTCTTAAACTATTTTGAGTTTGCAAATTTAACCTTATTTTTTAATTTACAAATAAATAAATAGTTTTATTTGAATAAAAATCAAAATTAAGCTTCTTTTAGCTCTTAAAAGTTGTTTTGTTTAGTCTTTTTTTTGAATATTTACGTTCTAATACATTGAAATATATACAAATAATGAAGAATTCTGCTATTTTAATCTCCGTTTTAGCCCTTTTATTTCTAACACTTTCTTGTGCAAACGATTATAAATTTTCTTTAAAAAAACCAAATAAAATAGTTATTAATGAATCTATTACCATAAAATTAATTGAGAAGAATAACAAAGTTGTAGATAAAATTCAATTTTATATAAATGGAAAGGAAATTGCTAGCAATGGTAATCTACTAACCATCAACACATCAGATTTAGGTGTTGGTAAACATGCCATTAATGCCCTAGCGTTCTTCGGTGGAAAAACGAAAAAAGAAAATGGATTTATAGAAGTTTTTGCAAAAAACAAACCAACTATTTACAAGTATAAAATTATCAATGAATACCCACATGACAGCAAAGCATATACGCAAGGTTTAGAGTATTATAATGGATTCTTATACGAAACTACTGGTCGAAGAGGACAATCTACTCTAAGAAAAGTAGCAATAAAGACAGGTGAAGTTTTACAAAAGGTAGCCCTAGATAAAAAATACTTTGGAGAAGGAATGACCATTGTAAACAATAAAATTATTTGGTTAACTTGGGAAAACAAGAAAGGTTTTGTTTATGATTTAGAAACTTTTAAACAAGAAAAAGAGTTTTCTTATGACCAAAGTAAACAAGGTTGGGGTCTTACTCATAGTAAAACAGAATTGATTAAATCTGACGGAACCAATAAAATTTGGTTTTTAGATAATGAAACTTTAAAAGAAAAACGTTCAATTCAAATATATACTAATGACCGCTCTGTCAATCATCTTAATGAATTAGAATTAGTGAATGGTAAAATATATGCAAATAAATATCAACAAAACACCATTGCTATTATTGATGCTAAAACAGGAATTATAGAAGGCTTAGGTGACTTAAGAGGGTTAGAAAAAGAAATGGCTAAGACACAAAAATTGGTTGCAAATGATGAGGTTTTAAATGGTATTGCTTATGATGCAGAAAATAATAGATTATTTGTTACTGGAAAAAATTGGAGTAAATTGTTTGAAATAGAATTAATAAAACAATAATTGACAGAATTAAAAGTTCTATTTTTATATCTAACAATTTTATGGTTGCGCATAGGCGAAGCCCAAAATATACTTATGCGTTACTTTATTTCTTTTATTATCTGTATTACTATAATCTTTATAAGCTCTTGTAGAAAAGATTTTTCTTCGATACCTAATTCCGGAAAACTCGAATTCTCTAAAGACACTGTTTTTCTAGATACAATTTTTACAAATATTGGCTCTGCTACCTATAATTTAAAAGTCTACAATAGAAGTCGTAATGCTATTACAATTCCGAATATACAATTAGAAAAGGGAGCAATATCAAACTATAGATTAAATGTAGATGGTATTTCTGGACAGGAATTTAATGATATAGACATACTAGCTAAAGATAGCATTTTTATTTTTATAGAAACAACTATAGACGTATCAAAGCAATCAAATCCTTTGTACTTAGATAAAATTTTATTTGATACTGGCAGCAATCAGCAAAAGGTAGATTTAGTTACTTTAGTAGAAGATGCAAATTTTATATTCCCCGCAAAAGAATCTATTTCCATGAAAATAGATAGCCTTTCTTTAGACGGCAAACCCACAACAATTAAAGGACGGTTTTTAGAAGACACAGAACTTACTTTTACAAAAGAAAAACCAACTATTATATATGGTTATGCAGCCGTACCTTCAAATAAGACACTAACTATTGAAGCAGGTGCAAAGATTTATTTTCATAACAACTCTGGCTTAATTATAGACAATAAGGCAACATTAAAAGTAAACGGAACACTTTCTGAAAAAGTAATTTTTGAAGGAGATCGATTAGAAAATAGTTTTAGTCAAATTCCTGGACAATGGGGAACTATTTGGATGCGCGCTGGTAGTAAAGATAATGAGATAAAACACGCACAAATTAAAAACGGAATTATAGGAATCTTAATCGATAGTATTGGCTCTAACTCCACTCCTACCTTAAGACTTCAAAATACAGAGATTTATAATCATTCTAATTTTGGAATTTTAGCACGAGAAACAAATATTGAAGCCCACAATATAGTTATAGGGTCTGCAGGACAGGCTTCTTTAGCAGCAACCATTGGTGGTACATATAGTTTTACACATAGTACTTTCGCAAATTATTGGAACAACGGAATTAGACAATTACCCGCGGTTTTAGTTAATAACTTCTTTGTTTACAACACAGAAGCTGGTGAAGAAATTATAGAAACTAGAAATTTAAATGCAGCCAATTTTACCAATTGTATTTTTGAGGGAAATAATAATATCGAGTTTTTAATTGACAAACTTGAAGGCGATGGTTTATTTAATTACTCAGTAAAAAACTGCATGATAAAGTTCATTGATTCTAACAACTCTTTTGATGGCGTTACTGAAGTAGATTTTGCAAACAACTCAAATTATAGCAGTATTGTTTTAAATGGAAGTCCGAATTTCAGAGATACCCAAAAAAGCGATTTTATTATCGGTGCAGAAAGTGATGCCATAAACAAAGCAATTACAACACCTTTTTCCATAGATCTTTTGGGAATTGATAGAACTACCAATCCAGATATTGGTGCCTACCAACACATTACTTTTGAATAGAAAGAAACAACCTCTAATTAGCTTCCTCTTCTTTCTTATCTTTGTATCTCTTATAGGAAACCAGCCCTATTAGCAACCACAATATTCTAACAACCCAAGAGTTTACTTCAAACCCAAAAAGATCGGTTGTTGGCTTGTTTTCCACAAAGCTTGCAACAATGGTTATTACCGCAAAAGCAACAATAAATAAGTTTAAATTTTTATTTTTCATTTTTATATACTTTACCGTTTTTCATTACAAAAATAACATTTTCCATTGTAGTAATATTTTCTATTGGGCTATCCTCTACTGCAATAATATCTGCATAAAACCCTTCTTTAATCTGTCCTATTTCACCTTCCATTTTTAACAACATTGCATTTGTAATCGTTGCTGCTTGTATGGTTTCTATCGCTGGCATTCCTGCTTCTACCATAAAACCAAACTCTTTACCATTATTACCGTGCTTAAAAACACCTGCATCTGTACCAAAGGCAATTCCAACTCCTTTTTTGTAAGCTCTTGCAAACGTTCCTTGAATTTGAGGACCTACAGCCAACGCTTTAGGAACCACAATATCAGGGTAAAACCCTGCAATCTTCGCTTTCTCTGCCACCTCTTTACCTGCTGTAATTGTTGGTACTAAATAAGCATCATATTTCTTCATAAGTTCCATCGTTTCATCACTCATATAAGTGCCGTGCTCTATTGTTTTTACACCACCAATAATGGCTCTTCGCATTCCCTCATCTCCGTGCGCGTGCGCAGCAACGTACATTCCGTAATCTGTAGCCGTTTCACAAATAGCCTTTACCTCTTCCACTGTAAATTGCGGATTATCTCCAGATTTAGCTACACTTAAAACACCTCCTGTTGCGGTAATCTTAATCCAATCTGCACCATTCTTATAACGCTGTCTTACTGCTTTTTTTGCATCTTCGATAGAATTTACTACTCCTTCTTTGGGTCCTGGATTACCTATTAAAACTCTGCTACTTCCGTTTGTTGGATCTGCATGACCGCCTGTAGTTGCCAAAGATTTCCCAGCAGTAAAAACTCTTGGTCCTATAATTTTATCTCCGTTTATTGCATTTCTAACAGAAATATTAACACCAGACCCTCCTAAATCTCTTACCGTTGTAAAACCATTTAAAAGCGTTGTTTCAGCAAAACCTACCGAATTAAAAGCAACATCTGCTTCATTTAAAATATACTTATTTAATCTTGTATTTCTATTGAACTCTTGTTCTATATGCACATGAAAATCTATCAAACCAGGCATTACCACCTTATCTTTTAAATCTATTGTAATTGCAGTAGCACTTTTAGGCAATACGTAACCATCCATTACATCTAAAATTTTATTATCTTTTACGATAATAGTTTTTTTAGAAGTTATTTCACCAGACTTTACATCTATTAATTTCCCGCATAAAATATACGTGGTTTGTGCTATTATATTCTGTAACAAGAAAACTGATATAAGTGTCAAAATTATTTTTTTCATTTGTCTCTTTTTTATCTTTGAATGTATGAAAAAATACTTAATTTGGTTACTTTAAATTAAAAAAATGAAAAACATAGTTATTACAGGAACCAGCAGAGGAATTGGATTTGAACTTGCTAAGCAATTTGCAGAGAACGGATATCAAGTTTTAGCATTATCTAGAAATACAGCACCTTTATCTGCAGTAAACCATAAAAACATTAAAGTATTATCTGTTGATATTTCCAACGCTGAAGATTTAAATAAAGTTACTGATTTCATAAAAAGTACCTGGAAAAAAGTGGATGTTTTAATTAATAACGCAGGCAAATTAATAAACAAACCGTTTACAGAAATCTCTTCAGAAGATTTTTTAGAAGTATATCAAGTAAATGTTTTTGGAGTTGCAGAAATTACAAAATTAATGATTCCGTTTTTACAAAAAGGAAGCCACGTAGTTACAATTAGCTCCATAGGAGGAATTCAAGGGAGCATAAAGTTTCCTGGTTTAGCTGCATATTCTTCAGCAAAAGGTGCAGTAATTACTTTATCAGAATTATTGGCAGAAGAGTATAAAGAACAGCAAATTGCATTTAATGTTTTGGCTTTAGGCGCAGTACAAACAGAAATGCTAGAAGAAGCTTTTCCTGGCTACCAAGCTCCAATTTCTGCATCAGAAATGGCAGACTATATTTATAACTTCTCTTTAACCGGAAATAAATTTTACAACGGTAAAGTATTGCAAGTTTCTTCTTCAAATCCATAAGCAATCAAATTTAAAAATTGACTTCAAATTATCAAAATTTTGTTCCTTTAAAAGCAATTCCGTTTATGGAATTTTTAATCAATGAACACAATTTTACTTTAAAAATAGTAAATAAGCGCGCCACAAAGCATGGGGATTTTAGAAGTATGCCAGATGGTAAATTTCAGATAACGGTTAATAATAACCTCAACAAATATCAATTTCTATTAACGCTAGTGCATGAAATTGCGCATCATGTTGCACATCAAAAATTTGGTAGAGTACAGCCACATGGAAAAGAATGGAAAGCTATTTTTCAACATTTAATGTTACCGTTTTTAAAACCAGATATCTATCCGAAAGAAATACTACCCTATCTAGCACAGTATTTAAAAAATGCGAAAGCCAGCACAGATGCAGATGTTAACTTGTCTTTGGCTTTAAAAGGAAATATTGCAGAAACAGGAAAGAACTTTATTTTTGCCATTTCTTATGGAAGTCTATTTGTTTTTAAAGATACTATTTACAAAAGAGGCAATAAAAGAAGAACACGCTATGAATGTTTAAATATGGTTAACAAAAAAGTATACTTATTTAATCAAAATGTAGAAGTAAAATCTTACGAGTATTAATTATCTAACACTCATAAAAAAGTTGCTTTTTAAGATTTTTTTTAACATCAATCTCTCTTCATAAAAAGCGTATCTAATGCTAGTTCTTTTTGAAGCCAGCTTCTTAATTCTATTTCTCTAGGAGCAATAATACTGTCAGAAAGTTGCACATTCCATCTTATGGTTACTACCGGAATAGTATCAATTTTAATAAAATCTTTAGAAGATAACACGCTGGCAAAACCAATTTCTTCGATATCTCTATATCTTATTTTTGCATCTTTAGCAATTCTACTAAACGCAACTACTTTCTGGTTTGTATTTAAAGCATCTTGCTCTATTCTATTATTTAAACTAGAAATTGTTTCTTGTAAATCTGTTATTTGCTTTTGCAAGCCAGCAACAATATTCTTACTTTCCTGTAGTTCCTCTCTTTTATCTTTGTAAGCGGTTGTAATTAGCTCAAAACTCTTTGTATCACTACCTTTTATTTTTAATTTAAAATCCTTTATTTTTGTATAATTAGGATTATTAGCTAATTGATTGTTCAAAATATTTTGTTCACCTTGCGTGACTTCATTAAAAAAACTAAACTTTATTTCTTTTTTATCTAAATCTAAATCCTGTCTCTTATACACATCTCCGAGCCCACGAGACCTCTC
>CAJXTJ010000013.1 GCA_913061165.1 uncultured Polaribacter sp. | reverse complement strand
TGTATAAGAGACAGGAATTACTTGGTATAATTTTCTCCTGATGCTGAAAATTTAATAAAGTAATAAACTTAAAATAAGCATGAAAATTAAACTACTTGCCATTGGTAAAACAGATAACAAACACTTAATTCAGTTAATTGAAGAGTACCAAAACCGACTAAAGCACTATATTAAGTTTGAGTTAGAAATTATTCCTGATATTAAAAATGTAAAAAATTTAAGTGAAGTGCAACAGAAAGAAAAAGAAGGCGAACTGATATTATCCAAACTTCAAAATACAGATCAATTAGTTTTGTTAGATGATAAAGGAAAAGACTTTAGTTCTATTCAATTTAGTCAATATTTACAAAAAAAAATGAACTCTGGTATTAAACAATTAGTCTTGGTTATTGGAGGCCCTTATGGTTTTTCTGATACCGTTTATAAAAAATCAAATGGAAAAATAGCATTATCAAAAATGACATTTTCCCATCAAATGATTCGTTTATTTATTGTAGAACAACTCTACAGAGGCTTTACTATTTTAAAGAATGAACCGTATCATCATGAGTAACAAAGCTTATTTAATTATTTATATGTTCTGACTTTTTAATTGTCTATTTTTACCTCATGAAACTCGTCTTCGCAACCAACAACCTTAATAAGCTTAAAGAAGTACAAGAAATGCTTTTAGATTCTATAGAAGTTTTAAATTTAAAAGACATTCATTGTTTTAATGATGTTGAAGAAACTGAAACTACGCTCGAAGGGAATGCAAAATTAAAAGCAGATTATATTACACAAAAATATGGCTACCCTTGCTTTGCAGATGATACCGGCCTTGAAGTAGAAAGTTTAGACAATAAACCAGGTGTATATTCTGCGCGTTATGCAGGAGAGCCCTCAAATTCTGAAAATAATATGCAAAAATTATTAGCAGAATTAGAAAATAAAGGAAATAGAAACGCACAATTTAGAACTGCTGTTTGTTTAAATTTAAATGGAGAACAACACCTATTTGAAGGGGTTTGTAAAGGTGAGATTTTAAAAGAAAAACAAGGCAGAAAGGGTTTTGGATATGACCCAATTTTTAAACCAGTAGGGTTTTCTGAATCTTTTGCAAACATGAATCCTGAAGAAAAAAATAAGATTTCTCACAGAGGAATTGCTATTCAGAAATTGATTGATTTCTTGTTAAACTTAAAAATAGACTAATGAAAAAACTTGTTCTTATTTTAATAACCGTTCTAAGTTTTAATAATTGTGCTAAAAGAAATGAAACCATTACAAGCATGAAAAAACAATTACGCCACGTAGTCTTATTCAAATTTAAGAAAGAAGCAACACCAGAAGCTATTAAAAGTATAGAAAATGCATTTATAGCTTTACCTAATAAAATTAAAACTATTAAAGACTTTGAATGGGGGTTAAATAACAGTCCTGAAGGATTAAACAAAGGTCTTACTCACTGTTTTATTGTTACTTTTGACAGTGAAGAAGGTAGAGCAAAATATTTACCTCATCCTTCTCACCAAGCTTTTGTAGCACTTTTAGAACCTCATTTAGACGATGTATTGGTTTTAGATTATTGGAGTAAAAAATAAATACAAGGTCTCGTCATTAAAAAATGAAGCAAAAATCATACAAAAAACAGTTTATTCTTTTATCAGTAGTACTGATTGTACTTTTTGCTATGAATATTAGTTTAGGCTCTGTTACCATACCTTTTAAAGATATTTTAAACACCTTATTAGGAGATACTAGCGTAAAAGAAAGTTGGCAAACTATTATTTTGAATTTTAGATTACCAAAAGCAATCACTGCAATATTAGTAGGCTCTGGTTTATCGGTTGCTGGTTTATTAATGCAAACACTATTTAGAAATCCATTAGCAGGGCCTTTTGTTTTGGGTATTTCTTCTGGCGCAAGTTTAGGCGTTGCATTGTTAATTTTAGGTTCCTCTCTTTTTGGTGGGTTTTTCTTAGCACACTCTGTTTCTAATTGGTCTTTTCCAATTGCAGCTAGTGCAGGTGCTTTCTTGGTATTATCTGCAGTAATTATAGCAGCAAATAGGGTTCGAAATACCATGTCTATCTTAATTATTGGATTAATGTTTGGCAGCTTAACATCTGCAGTTATAAGTGTTTTAGCGTATTTTAGTGAAGCTGCACAAATTCAGCAATTTCTATTCTGGAGCTTTGGCAGCCTTGGCAACCTTTCTTGGAATGAAATCTTAGTTTTTATGATTATTTATAGTATTGGCATGTTAGCAACGGTAGCAGTTATAAAACCTTTAAATAGTTTCCTACTAGGTGAAAATTATGCAAAAAGCTTAGGTATTAATGTAAAAAAGAATAGAAATATTATTTTAATAATTACAAGTGTTTTAACAGGAGTTATTACTGCTTTTGCAGGCCCAATTGCTTTTGTGGGTTTGGCAGTGCCGCACATTGCTAGAATGATTTTCGTTTCCTCTAATCACAAAATACTGCTTCCCGCTGTAATAATTCTAGGAGCAAGTATTCTATTAATTTGCGATTCTATATCACAATTACCAACTAGTGAATTTACTTTACCAATTAACGCAATTACCTCTTTATTTGGTGCCCCAATTGTTATTTGGTTGCTCATTAGAAAAAAGAAATTATTTGTTTAAATGATAGAAAAATCTGAAAATAGCATCTTAAAAACGGAAAACCTCACAATTGGGTATCCACAGAAAAAGCAAGACAACATTATTTTTTCTAACATAAACCTGTCTATAGGAAAAGGAAAACTAATTAGTGTATTAGGTAAAAATGGTATCGGTAAATCGACACTCTTAAGAACACTTTGTAAGGTTCAAAAACCTATTGCTGGCGCTATTTATTTTGAAGGAAAAGAATTAAACACCTATTCTGAAAATGATCTTTCTAAAAAACTAAGTGTAGTATTAACAGAGCGTTTACCAGAAAGTCAGCTAACCGTTTTTGAACTAATTGCACTGGGCAGACAACCTTATACTAATTGGATTGATACGCTTTCTATAACTGATTTAGAAAAGATAGAAACCGCAATTAAGCAAACTGAAATTGGACACTTAAAAAACCAACGTTTTCATGAATTAAGTGACGGCCAATTGCAACGGGTTTTAATAGCCAGAGCTTTGGCGCAAGACACAGACGTTATTATTTTAGATGAACCCACTGCGCATCTAGACATGCATCAAACGATAAATATATTTTCATTATTGCAGCAATTAGTTAAGCAAACGAATAAGACTATTATTGTATCTTCTCATGAAATAAATTTAGCACTACAGCTTTCTGATGAAATTATTTTACTAACAGAAAACAACCTGCAATTTGGCACTACAGAAGCCTTAATCGCAAAAAATGCCTTTGATAAACTATTTCCAAATAACCTTTTAAAATTTAACAAATCCTTACAACAGTTTGTAATTAACAAAACTTAGTTTTGAAATTATTACAACTTTTTATTACTTTTGAAGACTAAACGAATACAATCAAATACTTTTACATCAATGAAAAAAATATTATACATGGCTAGTGCCATTGCTTTTATGGCTTGTGGCTCTAGTAAAACGACTTCTAGTGAAGATGCTAACGTAGATCAGGCTGCAAAATATGCAGCATCAATTACTGCAAAAGATTTAGGAAAACATTTGTTTATCTATGCTTCAGATGCATTTGAAGGAAGAGACACAGGTGAACCTGGACAAAAGATGGCGGTCGCATATTTAAAAGATTTTTATATCTCTGAAGGTATTGTTTCTCCTTTAGGCGGCGATGATTATTTTCAAGAAGTACCTGCAGAGTGGATTAATAAAAACGTAAGAAGAGGTACTTTTAAAGATTCTGAAAACGTAGTTGCTTTTATAAAAGGAACAGAAAAGCCAGAAGAAATTGTAGTTATTTCTGCACATTTAGACCACGAAGGAATTAAAGATGGTGAAATTTACAATGGTGCAGACGATGACGGCTCTGGAACTGTAGCTATGCTAGAAATTGCACAGGCTTTTAAAATGGCCGTAAAAGCAGGAAAAGGACCAAAACGTTCTATCTTATTTTTACATGTAACTGGAGAAGAAAAAGGCTTATTAGGTTCTAAATATTATACAGATGTAGATCCTATCTTTCCATTGGCAAATACGGTGTGCGATTTGAATATTGATATGGTTGGTCGAATTGATGACAGGCACAAAGCAGATCCTAACTATGTATATTTAATTGGTTCAGACAAATTAAGTACAGAATTACACAACGTCTCTGAAGCAGTAAACAAAAAATATACAAATATTAATTTAGACTATAAATATAATGATGAAAATGATCCGAATAGATTCTATTACAGATCTGACCATTATAACTTTGCAAAAAACAATGTGCCAATTATTTTCTATTTTAATGGTACACACGCAGATTACCACAAACCTTCCGATACGCCAGACAAAATTAACTATGATTTGTTAGAAAACAGAACACGTTTGGTTTTTCATACTGCTTGGGAAGTTGCCAACATGAAAGAAAGAATTGTTGCTGACAAAGTAGAAGAGTAAGAATGATATTTTTAAGACAAAAAAGCAACTCAAAGAGTTGCTTTTTTTAATAGAACAAAATAAACCATTTAGTGTTTATTATTTTTCAACAACTGTGGAAACTTCTTTTTAAATTTATTTAATCTTGGTACGGAAACCGCTTTTACATAACCTTGGTTCGGATTTCTTCTTTCAAAGTCTTGGTGATAGTCTTCAGCTTTATAAAACTTACTAAATAGCGTTACCTCTGTTACAATTTTTTCTTTATATACTTCTACATTTAGTTTGATAATGGCATCTTCTATAATTTTCTTTTCATTCTCAGTTTTGTAAAAAGCAATAGAACGGTATTGTGTGCCATAATCTGGGTGCTGCCCATTTACTGTCGTTGGATTGTGGGAACCAAAAAACACATCTACTAAAGTTTTAAAACCTACCTTTTCAGGGTTATAATACACTGCAACCGTTTCTGAATGTCCTGTTTTCCCTGTCCCTATTTTCTCATAAGTAGGGTTTAATGTTTTTCCACCAGCATAGCCAGAAACTGCTTCTTCTACTCCAATTACACTCTCAAAAATAGCTTCTACACACCAAAAACATCCACTTGCAAAATAAACAACTGCTGTATTTTCTTGCGGCATAAAGGTTGTTTTTTCTTTGAATTGTGTATTTTCTTTCTTTTCAGAAAAGCCAAAACAAGAAACCAATACTATTGTAAAACTAACTACTAAAATTGTTTTTATAATTTTCATCTTTCTATTTTTTAGTGTTTGTAAAAAAAATGCCTCCTTTAAACAAACTTTGAATCCTTTAATAAGTCGTAAAATTACATATCTTTTTACAGTTGTTTACAACTTTAGCATTTTGTTAAGAAACCTTTTTGCTTGAGAGGCTTTAGATAACTATTTTTGTTAAAACATTTATCTAATTCATGGAGCAGTTTATAGTATCAGCACGTAAATACCGTCCTAAACACTTTAAGGACGTAGTTGGCCAACAGGCTATAACAAATACGTTAGAGAATGCTATAAAAAATAATCACTTAGCGCAAGCTTTGTTATTTACAGGTCCGCGTGGTGTTGGTAAAACCTCTTGTGCAAGAATTTTGGCAAAAAGAATCAATCAACAAGACGCAGAAAATGCCGAAGAAGAAGATTTTGCTTTCAACATTTTTGAATTAGATGCCGCTTCTAACAATTCTGTTGATGATATTAGAAGTTTAACAGACCAGGTTAGAATACCACCACAAACTGGTAAATACAAAGTATATATTATAGATGAAGTGCACATGCTATCTCAGGCAGCCTTTAATGCATTTTTAAAAACGTTGGAAGAGCCACCAGCACATGCTATTTTTATTTTAGCAACTACAGAAAAACATAAAATAATTCCCACGATATTATCTCGTTGTCAAATTTTCGACTTTAAAAGAATTGGCGTTTTAGATGCAAAAAACTATCTAAAAACAATTAGTGAGAAAGAAAATATTACTGCAGAAGATGATGCTTTGCATATAATTGCCCAGAAAGCAGATGGCGCTATGCGAGACGCTTTATCTATTTTTGACAGAGTGGTAAGTTTTTCAGGTAAAAACCTAACCAGAGAGGCGGTTACAGAAAACTTAAACGTTTTAGATTATGATACCTATTTTGGCATGACAGATTTATTGTTAGCCAATAAAATACCAGAAGTTTTAAATGCCTTTAATGTTGTTTTAGGAAAAGGATTTGAAGGACATCACTTTATAAACGGGTTAGCAAGTCATTTTAGAGACTTGTTAGTTGCCAAAGACAAAGTAACCTTAGAACTATTGGAAGTTGGAGACAATGCCAAAAAGAAATACCTAATGCAAGCTACTGCAGCGAGCATTCCTTTTTTAATGCAAGCTATTCAAAAGGCCAATGATTGCGACTTAAACTATAGAGCTTCTAAAAATCAGCGTTTGCTGGTAGAATTAAGCTTAATGCAGATTGCCTCTATCACTTTTGATGGAGAAAAAAAAAAGTCAGCTAACTACATAATCCCTGCTACTTTTTTCCAATCACTTTCACCTACTAAAAAGAAAATATCCAAAATTCTTGTATCTAAAACAGAAACAGTAAAAATACCCGCTACTGCAGTTATAGAAAAACCAAAACCTGCATTAGAAAGACCTGTTTTAAAGAACTTAGGACGTTTAGCAAAAGAGCCTAGCAAATACTCTCTCAAAGGCTTTAACAAGCAGAAAGACACCAAAAAGACAGCTGTACAAGAGAATTTTGACAACCACCCAAAAGATGCGTTTACAGAAAAGAAACTACAAGAACTCTGGAAATCTTATGTGGAACTATTAAATAAAAAAGGAGAGCGCAGTATTGCCTCTATTATTGGTACAGACATTCCTACCTTAGGTGCAGATTTTAAAATTTCTTTTACAGTTCCTAATAAGTTGATGCAAGATCAATTTAAAAAAGGAAGACCTAAATTGATGAATTTCCTTAGAGAAAAATTAAATAATTATGGCATTGCTATTTTTGTGCTGCTAAATGAAGCTGTAGAAAAAAAGTTTGCCTACACACCCGATGAAAAATACAAAAAACTAAAAGAGAAGAATCCGTTTTTAGAAAAACTACGTCAGGCTTTTGAATTAGATTTGTAATAAAAATAATTTTATAGTTTTTTTATTTCCTATAAAAAATTCTTACAAAGTTTATTATCTTGTGCAGATAGAATAATTTTAAACACATCATTTGCAAAAAATTCATAAAATATTAATTGGTATTGCATTCTCTCCAAATTTGAAACCAAATTTATTTGAGGCAGTAAGAATTTGTAACATGTTTAATGCCGAGTTAATTGGCGTACATGTTGGTGAAAAAACAAATAAAAAAGAAACTGACTTGCAGCAAATTCTTTTGGAAGCAGAGGTACTTAAAAAACCAATAAAAACAGTTTGGCAAGAAGGAGAACCTGTAAAGGTTATTTTAAATACTGTAATTGAAGAACAAATAGATTTACTAATTTTAGGAGCATTACAAAAAGAGAATTTATTAAAATATTACGTAGGTTCTATTGCTAGAAAACTAACAAGAAAAGCATCTTGCTCTATCTTGCTTCTAATTAAACCATCTATTGAAAGACAGGCATGTAAACACATTGTAGTCAATGGCTTAAAAGACAAAAAAACAGAAGAAACAATACGGACTTCAGTCTTGTTTTCTAAACATTTGATGTGTAAAAAAGTAACAATTGTTGAAGAAATTAGTCAAAGTGAACTGCAAGTAAAGGTGGATGATGACAAGAGCTTAAGAAAAGCAACTATTATAAAAGAACGTTTAAAAAACAGAGAAGACCAACGTGTAAAAAATATTTTAAAAGGTATTGATTCCGAAAATATCTCTATACAAATGCAAAGTATTTTTGGAACGAGAGGATACTCTATTGGCCATTATGCTAAAATTAAAAGGGCCGATTTACTCGTAATGAACGCTCCAACAAATGTCGGTATTCTGGATAGAATTTTTCCACATGATATTGAATATATATTATCTGAATTACCAACAGATGTTTTAATTGTAAAATAAATGAATAAAAAAAATACCCTAAAAACATTCATAGGAGAGATTCCAAGAAACCTTTTTTCTGGCTTCGTGGTTTCCCTTATCGCCCTTCCTTTAGGTTTAGGATTGGCCTTAGCCTCCGGCGCACCACCTATTTCAGGTATTATTGCTGCAATTGTTGGTGGTATTGTAGTCTCTTTAATTGGTGGCTCTAAAGTAACCATAACAGGTCCAGGAAATGGTCTGGTCGTTGTAATCCTATCTGCTATTACCGTTTTAGGAAACGGTGATATGTATCAAGGGTATCTGTATACACTCGCCGCTATTGTGATTTCTGGTATCCTTTTAATAATTCTTGGCTTTTTAAGAATGGGTGCTTTGGGAGATTTCTTCCCGTCTTCTGCCATACAAGGAATGTTGGCTGCTATAGGAATTGGAATTTTCGCAAAACAAATTCACGTAATGCTCGGAAATTTAGATGCAAAAGGAAGCATTGTGGAGTTATTAATT
Source organism: uncultured Polaribacter sp. (assembly GCA_913061165.1). Taxonomy (GTDB): domain Bacteria; phylum Bacteroidota; class Bacteroidia; order Flavobacteriales; family Flavobacteriaceae; genus Polaribacter. The sequence continues at coordinate 18,279 of CAJXTJ010000013.1, read as the reverse complement.
CAAGTTCCTGAAGGAATTTTCAACTTTCTAAAAACAGATAATTCTAGCATGTTTTATGCAGGTTTAATTGGAATAATTAGCCTATTAATTATGGTTTTCTACAGCAAAATTAGAAATAGATACTTTCAGTTAATTCCTGCACCTATGTGGATTGTAGTTCTAAGTGTTGGTCTGTATTACTATTTCGATGTATTTTCTGCTGCAGCTTATCCAATAGACAAAAATTTACTAATTGCATTACCTAATGACATTCTATCAAATTTTGCCTTTCCAGACTTCGGAAAAGTATACCAATTAGAGTTTATAAGTGCTGTTATTTCAATTACACTAATAGCAAGTATAGAGAGTTTATTAAGTATAAAAGCCGTTGATAAATTAGACCCATTAAAAAGACGATCTAACGTAAATAAAGACATAAGAGCTTTAGGTTTAGCTACCGTAATTAGTGGTTTTTTAGGAGGGTTAAATGTGGTTACCGTAATTGCAAGAAGCTCTGTAAATGTGAATAATAAAGGTAGTAATAGATCTGCAAACTTTTTTCATGCGTTATTTTTAGTTGCCTTTATTCTTCTTTTTGCAACTGAATTACGAAAGATTCCACTATCTGCTTTAGCAGCAATTTTAGTCTTTACAGGTTATAAATTAGCAGCTCCAGAAAACCTAAAGAAGGTTTTTAACATTGGGTCTGAACAATTATTAATATTTATAGCAACACTTTTAGTAACAATATCTACAAGTCTGATTACCGGTATTTTAGTAGGTATCATTATTACATTCATAATTCACATAATCATCAATAAAAACGTTTTATTATTTATTAAAAATATTTTAAAACCAAATGTTTTAATGTTTACCGAAGATGGAAAATATTATGTGAGTGTTAAGAACTTTTCTAGCTTTTTAAACTACACAAAACTAAAATCTAAATTAGATCAAATTCCAGAAACTGAGGAAGCCATTGTAGATTTTACTTTGTGTGATTTTGTAGATCATTCGGTTATGGAAAATATGAATAATTATTCTGAAACTTTTGAGCGAAAAGGTGGTCATTTTGAAGTGATAGGATTGGATGATTCTAAACCCGGAAGTGCCCATCCATTTGCACTTCGAAAAATATTACCTAAACATAGAGTTCCTAAAAAAGGAGTGCTCACCAAAAGGCAAAAATTTATTCAGAAAATTAGTGAAGAAATGCAGTATTCTTATGAAGCATTTTCTGATCTTGAATTGAAAGAGCTGACTAACTTCGGATATTTTAAGACTCGTAAAATTGATAAAGTTTCAAATGTTTTAACTAACAATGACTGTACTATTTTTGATGTGCAGTTTTCTGAAGGAGAAATGATTGCTAAACAGATAATAAAAGCAACAATGTTGCACATTCATACTAAAAATAAAATCCCAAAATTCACCTTAGACAAAGAAGGTGTTTTTGAATATATCTTGCATTTTTCTGGTTATAAAGATATCGACATTGATGCACATCCAGATTTTAGCAAACGTTTTTATTTATCAGGAAAAAATGAAGAAAAAATTAGAGCATTTTTTACAGATGAACTAATTTTGTTCTTTGAAAGTAATAAACAATACCATATAGAAGCTACCAACGTTGGTTTATTAGTGCTAAGTAATGAAAGGCTAGCAAGTGTTAAAGAAATTAAAGCACTGGCTTATTTTGGAGCGAGTTTGCAAAAAATTATAGAAAGATGTTAGGATTACAATTTGATACAGAAACTTCTTGGGCTGATATAGCCAAAGTAAACTTAGAACAAATATTAACAGACCATGCTTTTTTAGAACAAAAAGCCGCCTCTAATGCAGTTTCTATTATTATCAACTATTCTGAGGAAACCGAGCTTGTAAAAGAAATGAGTAATATTGCTATTGAAGAGATGCAACACTTTAAAATGGTGCATTTGTTAATGGTAAAAAGAGGCATGGTTTTAGGGCGCGAACAAAAAAATGATTATGCTATTAGACTTCAAAAATTTTTTAACAAGACAAAAGACAGAACAAATGCACTTGTACAGCGCTTGCTAGTAGCTGCATTAATTGAAGCTAGAAGTTGCGAACGCTTTAAAGTGTTCTCTGAAAACATGGAAGATGAAGAGCTTTCTAAGTTTTATAAAAACTTAATGATTTCTGAAGCAAACCACTATACTACCTTCTTAAAATTCGCAAGAGCATATCAAGACAGAGCTATTGTTGATGAAAAATGGAACGCATTATTAGCTTTTGAAGCTGAAATGATGATTGAGCGCGGAAACGTTGCTAAAATTCATGGATAAATAATTAAGATAACCCATAATTGATCTAAATGTTTAGCAAAGAAGAAGCTGCTTTATTACGAAAAGAATTTTGGACAAGCTTTGGAAAGTCTTTTCCGAGGAAATGGCTGCTATACAATACCCAAGTAAAAGGTTTTTCTCTAAAATTTGTAGCAGGTAGAAAAAATGCAGCAGTATGCATAGATATAGAAAATCCGGATGAATTAGTAAACTTACTCTACTATGACCAGATGCTTTCTTTAAAAGTTTTATTAGAAACCGATATTCCACAAATTATTTTTAATGACGAATTTGAATTGGATAGCGGAAAAACAATTCATAGAATTTATGTTCCCTTTGAAGGAAAATTTAGCATTCATAATAAAAATACTTGGCGTACTTGTTTTGAGTTCTTTGTTGAAACGATGCCTAAATTTGAAAACTTCTACCACGAATATGAAGATATTATTAAGAATATCTAAATACTTATTTCGCGAAAATGTATTGTATTTAAAAGAGCTTTCAATTCACTCAAATTATATTAGCATAAAAAGAATAATTCAACTTAATTAAGCGCCGTATATTTGCAACATGATTCAAAACGATACTATTATTGCTTTAGCTACCCCAGCTGGCGTTGGTGCAATTTCTGTAATTAGACTTTCAGGTGAAAATGCGATTCATTTTGTTGAAGCGAATTTTACATCTATTAGAAAAAATAAGTCCTTATCAAATCAGAAAACACATACCATTCATTTAGGTCATATTATAGAAAATAATATTATTTTAGACGAAGTACTTGTTTCAGTATTTAAGAATCCGAACTCATATACAGGTGAAAATGTAGTAGAAATTTCTTGTCATGGTTCTAGTTTTATACAGCAAGAAATTATTCAATTATTTCTTAAAAAAGGGTGTAGAATGGCAGATAATGGTGAATTCACCATGCGTGCCTTTTTAAATGGAAAGATGGATTTAAGTCAGGCTGAAGCCGTTGCAGATGTAATTGCCTCTAACTCTGCTGCCAGTCATCAAATGGCCATACAGCAAATGCGCGGTGGTATTGCCAATGAATTAAAAGAGTTGCGTGTACAATTGTTAGATTTTGCTGCGTTAATTGAATTAGAACTCGATTTTTCTGGTGAAGATGTAGAATTTGCAGACAGAGCAAAATTCAGAGAATTGGTAGCAAAAATCACTTTTGTTTTAAAACGCTTGATAGATTCTTTTTCTTTTGGAAATGCGATGAAAAACGGAATTCCAGTTGCGATTATAGGAGAACCAAATGTTGGTAAATCTACTTTGTTAAATTCAATTTTAAATGAAGAAAAGGCAATTGTTTCTGATATTGCTGGAACTACCAGAGATGCTATTGAAGATGAAATAATTATAGACGGTGTTGCTTTTCGATTTATAGATACTGCAGGAATTAGAGAAACAAAAGATATTATAGAAAGCATAGGAATTAAAAAAGCATATGAAAAAGCGGACAACGCGCAACTGATTATCTTTTTAATTGATGCAAATAAATTTGGTAAAAATAAAAATCAATTTTTAGCAGAAATAGAAATCATTAAAACACGTTTTCCAAACAAGCGTGTGTTGGTTATTGCAAATAAAATAGATACCCTTTCTGCTGCCGAAACCACTACTCTTCAATCTGAAATTGAAAACTTAATTTTACTTTCAGCAAAAAATAAAACAGGAATTGAGACACTTAAATCTGAATTAACTTCTTTAGTTAATATTGGGGCCCTAAGCAATAATGAAACTATTGTTACAAATTCTAGACATTTTGAAGCCCTAAACAATGCTTTAATGGCAATTTCTTCTGTACAAGAGGGTATTGACTTAGAAATCTCTACAGACTTATTCTCTATTGATATTAGAGAGTGCTTGCGCCATTTAGGAAACATTACCGGTGAATATGACGTAGACAAAGATATCCTAGGACATATCTTTGGGAATTTTTGTATTGGAAAATAGTTTAATTTTTTAATAACTCTAGCTCTAATTCTTCTAATGATTTTCCTTTGGTTTCTGGTAGTATTTTTAACAGTATAAAGAATCCTATGAAAGCTACTGCACCAAATAAGAAAAAAGTTAAGGCATTTCCTAAATTAGATAATTCCCAAGGAAAAACTAATTGTACCAAAGAGCTTATTAAAGAATTAATAAAGGCAATAACACCAATTGCCAAACCTCTGTATTTTATTGGATACAACTCCGATAAAAGCACCCACATTACAGGACCTAATGAAAAAGCAAAACAGGCTATAAAACCTAAAATACCAATTAATATTAAATTCGCATTAATAGTGGTTGCTGCCTCTAAAATAGCGCCATCATTTTTACTATAAATTTTAGTACCTAAAACCTCTTTTAATTCGTTTTTAAATTCGACATCACTCTCATATAACTTATCTGCAAAAGGGAGTAGTTTTTCAGCATCAGAAAACTCAAATTGATTGATTTCTTCTTTTGATAATTGATATGTTGCCTCATTAAAACCATAAGCACATACCAATAGACTAACTGCAATACCTGCGGTACCAATTAACAACAACGGTCTTCTGCCCATTCTATCAATTAAATAAATAGCTACAAAAGTGAAAATTACTGAAATTGTACTTAATAAAACTCCTGATGAGAAAGCAGCATCTGTTCCAATACCTGTTTGTTTAAATATAGAGGTTGCGTAGAAATACACTGCATTAATACCCGTAATTTGCTGCAGTACTCCAACAACTAAACCTATTACTAAAATAAAACGTAATGATGATTTGAACAAGTCTTTAATTTTTAATTTAGATTTGTTTTCGTCTGAATGTATATTTTTTTCGATCGCAGCAATCTCTATACTTCCGCGATCAACACCATGAATTTTAATTAAAACTTTTTTTGCTTCTGCAAAATCATTATTTAAATACAACCAACGCGGACTTTTAGGAACAAAAAACAAGAAAACAAAGTATATGATTGCAGGAATTAACTCTACTCCTAACATCCATCTCCAAACGTTTTCATCTGTTAAAAATGTACTATCCGTTGTGTTGTATTTATTGAAAAAATAATTACTTAAAAATGCCGCAAAAAAACCAAAAACAATATTTAGTTGTTGCAAAGAAACCAACTTGCCTCTATTTTCTGCTGTTGAAATTTCTGCAATATAAATTGGTGCTAAAACCAATGCCGCACCAAATGCAATACCTCCAATAATTCTTGCGATATATAGCATTTCATAAGAACCTGCCATGGCAGATAACATTGCAGAAATTGCATATAAAAAAGCAACAAAAATAAGTGTTTTCTTTCGTCCAATTAAATCGCTTATTCGCCCTGAGAAAAGCATCGCAAACATTGCTGCAAACGAAGGAGCACTAACTACCCAACCAGCTTGTATTTCACTCAAATCAAACTCAGGTCCTGCAAAAGACATTACTCCAGAAATAATTCCTGCGTCAAAACCAAAAAGGAATCCTCCTAATGCAACTATAAAACTTATAAAAATGGTGTATGCCTTATTATTCATGTTTTTTTTGAATTTAAAAAAAGTAAATTTAGTAAATAATAGACTGCATTGCACGCGGTTCTATTTCTAAAAATGTTTCACTATTGCCTACAATAAGTTTGTAACCCATTTTAGCATCTGTTTTATTCATAACCACAGTTACTATTTTACCGTCTTTATTTTTAAAAGAAGTACTCTCTATGGCAGTTCTGCTGGTTGTTGTGCTTATTCTTAAGGCACCTGGTTTAATGAATTTAGAAAAATGACCTATATAATAATAGGTGGGAGTAAATGTTAACAGTCCTGTTTTAGTATCTGCATGAATTGGTGCAAAACAAAAATTTTGAACATGATTTGGACCACCTCGTTCGTCTAATAAAATATTCCAGTCTGTCCAACCAACCACGCCGCTATTAAAATCATTTATTATTGAATTTCCATATCGTTCTGCATTTGGCCAAAACTGTAATTTCTCAGAATTAAAGCCTTCAGCACAGCCTTCTGTAAATAATAGATTTTTAGAAGGAAAAGATTCTTTAATATTTTTTAAATTATCATATTTAGGCAAACCACCTGTCCATGTTTCATACCAATGAAAACCTATCCCCCAGGCATATTTAGATGCTTCTGGATCTTCAAAAATAGTATTAGCTCTGTCTGAAATTAAGTCTCTATTATGGTCCCAAACAACAATGTTCTTGTCTCCTAAACCTGCTTTTTCTAACGTAGGTCCTAAATAATTTTTTAGAAAATCTCGTTCTTCATTTGCTGTATAAATACAAGACTCCCACCTTTGCACAGCCATTGGTTCATTTTGAATAGTTAATCCCCAAACCGGAATACCTTCTTTTTCATACGCTTTAATAAATTTCACATAGTAATTTGCCCAAGATTGACGAAATTCTGGAAGCAACTTACCTCCTTGCAACATATTCTTATTCGTTTTCATAAAAGCTGGCGGACTCCAAGGACTTGCATAAAAAACCAAATCTTCTTTTTTAATTAAAGCAATGGCTCTTTTTATAAAAGGAACTCTTTTTTCTTTGTCTTTTTTAATTGTAAATGTTTTTAACTGAGCATCACCCTCTTCGATATAAGTATGGCTACCTAAACCAAAATCGCTACTATGAATACTGGTTCTAATAATATTATAACCAATACCATCTTTACCATATAAAGATTGTAATACCCTTTCTTGCTGCTCACTATTTAAAGTTGAAAATACCTCAGCAGAGGCATCCGTAATGGCACCACCAATGCCTAAATACTCTTGAAAAGTTTTTTTAGGATTTACAAAAACAGCAATTTCAGTTTCTAAAGGCTGTACTTTATCCTTAAATGTTTGCTCGCTCGTTTTTGTTAATCTTAACGCTGTGCCTCTTGCAGTTGTATATACTTGCAATGTTCTATTTTTATAGTTTTCTGTTGCGCGGTTTTCAACTTTATATACTTCTTTAATTTCTGATTTTGAGCACGCTACAATCAGCATCAAGAAACATACTATTTTATATTTTTTAAACATTTTATTTACAATATCCATACGTCTGTGTTTTTAACTAATTCTATTTTCAGAGGATTAAAGTAGGTATAGAATTTTAATAACATTAATTTACTATTATAAAAAGCACCAAAACACTTACGAAACCGATTTAGATATCTTATTTATAGATTTATTTTATTTGGCATTCCCTTCTTTTCTAAATTCATGTTTAACCCAATCAACATCCATTACCCACTCACCCTTCATTGGTGTATCTGTAATTTTGGCAAAATTTAGAATAGCAAACATTTTTTCTGGGTAGTTGTCACCTTCTCCTTTATTTCGATAAATCTCTTTTTGATCCACTTTATAAACAAGATCACTCGCTTCCCATTCAACGGAATACTCATGGTATTCATTGAGAGTAACATCAAATCCTTTTCGCAAGCTCCACCAATCTCCTTTATCACAAATTTCCAAACTTTTAATAGCACCTGCTGTAAATTGATTTTTGTGATGATCCCCATGATGCTCAAAAATATCTATCTCACCAGAACCTTTTAAAGGCCAACAAATATTTTCATCTACATCTTCTACTGGTGCTTCATTATTTTGTGCACCAAGAATCCACCAAGCAGGAAACATACTCGGTTCTCCATTACTACCTAACTTTAGCCTAGCTGTCCATTTTCCTTTGACAAATTCTTTTCTATTTTTAGTGGTAATTCTACCCGCTACATATTGCGTTTCTGGATGTTGTTTTCCAAACTTATCTAAATTATCGCAAGGACTTTTTTTACCTGTATTTACTACCTTCAACTTTAATGAACCACCACTAACCTCTCTTGTTCCAAATTCACCATTAGGCACATAACAATGCGTTTCGTTATTAACCCAAATACGCTGATCTTGCCAATTATTTGGGTTAAAAGTATCAAAATTATCAATAAAATCTATCTGCCAAATATCAGGCACCACTGCCTTAATAGTCTTTTTTTTACTTTTCGGGTTACAAGAAATATTTAAAATCCCGAGTACAAAGAACGTTAATAGATAGTAATAAAATTTATTTTTCATAGGAGCTTTTGAGTTCGATTGAGTTAATTTATTTAGATATATCTGAATTGAAAATGTTTCTTTAATTTTTAAATACTATTCCCTTACTTCCTTTATATATTTCAAAAGGAAGTAAGAAAATTAAAATATAATATTAAAAAATGCAATGATTCTTTTCAATTACTGTTACAATTTATATTTTGATTATTTTCTTTTCAAGGCGGCCTTTATCAGTCTCTAACAGCAAAAAATAAATTCCTGCTTTTAAATTTGAAAGCTGATAGGTATTCCTTGATAAATTAGATTTTATCTTTTTTACGATACGTCCATTCACATCTAAAATCTTTAGATTTAGAATCTTTTGTTGCTTATTTAGATTAATTTGAAATTGATCTGAAACAGGGTTTGGAAAAATTGATATCGTACTGTTTTTTGAATCCACAACACTCAAGCTACTTACAAATTCAAAATCAAACCAATTTAGATTAAAGCCACTCTTTAATACTTTCATCTTTAAGGTGTAAATACCCGTATTTAAAACAGTTTGAGTAGACGTAGTTTGCCATGATTGCCAACCACCTGTAATTGGCAAATCTATTATTGATAGACTCTGAGTTCCTTGATTATTGATGAGTTCTAATTCGATTTTCCCTGCATTTGATTGCGCTGCTGTTCTAGTATTTAAATTATAATTACCACTGTCAGAAATATAAATTAAATACTCTGCATAATCTCCTGCATCTGTGTATCCTATATTTTGTCCTGCTCCTGTATCAGATGTATTTTCTGTTTCTAAGCCCGATTGATTATTAAAATCTTCTGCTTGAATTTTTCCAGGAATCAATAATCTAGTTCTTAGATTATTATCCACTACTAAACCAGCAAATGTGCTTAATAGGGAGTTATATATTGATGTAATAATAGTACCATTATAACTTACTTTTATTTCATCTTGATAAAATAAATAATCTGCTAACTTTATTGTAACAAACCTAGTAGTTGAAGCATCTATTTCTACTGATTCTATCGCTCTAGAATTATTGTTTACCATTATTTCAAACAAACTATTGGTTATGTCTGTCTGGTTTATTGGATGATTTAAAACTATTTTTATTGATTTTTCATCACCATTCGTACTTGCACTTAATACCTCAAAATCCGGAATTGCATCTGTGGATTTTAAAAACTCAATACTGCTCATATTAAATTCTGAATTTCCATCAACTTGAACTTTTAAAATCTGGTTTCCAGCTTCTAAATATGCATTTTCTATATAATGATTTACAAAATTGCTCCAACCTCCACTATTCCCTAAATTTATATTTCCTACGATATCAACATCATTTACAAAGAGTTTTACTTTTGCTCCAGATTGCGTTGTAGCATATCTAAAATTAATATTATAGAAACCCGTTTCTGCAACTTCTACCGTATATTTTAACCATTCTTTATCTTTAGTATACCCTATTTGATATCCATTACTGTTTACATTATCTGTATTTTTTTGAATGTCTACTCCATCATTTCTATAAGTCCATCCAGAATTCCATGGTTGATAATCTTCTCCTGAAGACAGCGTGTAATTTGCATAATCTACATCATAGTAAGCAATGCCATTAGTTCCTAAATCATAATCTGATAAATAAACAACGCCTGGTATTTGGTGATCTGCATATGGAATATGAGTTTCATCTTGAGGCTGTCTTAAAACAGCATCCACAACATCTTTATAATACACATTATTATCTAACAATAAGTCTGTAGTTAGCTGACTCAAACCTTGCACGGCATCGGCTACTGAAGGCTTTGCCCCCTCTCCTTTCCAATATTTAATAATCGCTTCATAATTGGAGTTAGAATTAATGGAATAAGGGCAAGTAATAGTTTCAATTCTCTTCCAAGGCCACCAAGCCCAGCCAATATTATTATCTTCAAACAAATTTATAGCCTCTGTAAACCAAGCATTAGAGTTCTCTCCAGACTCTCCAAGCCAAAGCGGCACATTATGTTGTTCTCTGATATCTAATACCCATTGCATAGAAGCAGTGTCATTATAGGTCCAATATTTATGTGGACTGTAGACCATGTTTGAATCCCATGGAGGCGTTAAACCAGAAAAATCATTCGCAAATCCATTTCCTTCAATAAAAAGAATATGATTAGAATCTACTGCTCTAATTTCATTGGTAATTCTAACATACAAATCCCGAAGTACATTTGTCCCCAAGGGCCAATTAACTTCATTAAGCAGATCATAGCCTCCAATCCATTCTTTATCTTTATATCTTTCTGCCAATTTTCCCCACAAAGCAACTGTTTTACTTTTATTTAGTTCGCTTTCCCATAAAGAAGGTTTTGAAACGTCATAATCTGAAATTGCCACATCTTTTCCTTGGCCACCCGGTGCAGCATGCAAATCTAAAATCAAATAAATTTCATTGGTTTCGCACCAATTTAAGAGCTCATCCACCATTTCAAAACCAGTAGTCAACCATGTATTTTCGCCAGCAACGGACTCCGCTTCAATAGGTAACGTAAATAAATTATAATGCATTGGAAGTCTAATGCTGTTATAACCCAATTTTGCTATTGTATCAACATCTTGTTTGGTTACAAAGTTTTTGCGCCAATTGGTATAAAATTCAGCTGTCTCGTCTGCTCCGATTAAGTTTGTTAGTTTTTCGATAAACTCGTATTGTGCGTCCGCTGCTCCAGAAGAATTCATCATATAGCCTTCTTGCAACATCCATCCACCTAAACCAACACCTTTTAGCAACACCTCCTCTGAGCTTGAGTTAATTATCTTCTTTCCTAAAGTTCTTAAACCTTGAGCATTGAAAGAAACTGTGCAACAAAACGCAAACAACATTATATATTTTATCATAAAATTATTCAATTCTTATTTATAGATTGTCTAAACCAAATAGGGTAATTTCAGAACCTACCGTTATTTGAGTACTTCCATAGTTAGAGGTTATTTGAAATTTAAGGTATCTAAAAGCATCAGAAGTGTTATCTAAACTAAACTCGTGCCCATCTATAGCCGCTTGAAAAGCAGTAGCTGGTATATTACCGGCGCCATCTCTAGGGTCACCAATATCAAATTCTCCTAATAAATTCCAAGTTTGATTATCTGTACTGGAATACAAATTAAAAGATTTTAGATTTTCTTCTTGATAGTGATACGTTACGCCACCACCATTATACCAATATGCTCTTTGCCAAACTATAAAACGTTGTATTTTTACATTTTTATTAAAGTCGATTACAATATCTAATGGAAAATTTAAGCTTCCCCCATTATTATCTCTCGTGGCAATAAAATAACTATTGTCAGCATCTGTCTCCACAGTATCCACAATGTCATCCCAAAAATTAACAGTTCTTCCCTCATAAGCATTTCCGTTGATGGATTGTCCGCTTACTAAGGTCCAGGTAGATTTGTCTATTTTTTCTTCAAATAATGGCGTATACCTGCCTTTATCTTCTAATTCTGTAATGTTTCCATCAAAATCTTCTACTTTTATAGAAATAGTGACTTCGTTAGGTTCTAAACCCCTAATAAATTGAAGTTCTTTGGTATTATTTGATGATAATATTCTAATTATTTCGTTTGCCCCATCCAATATATGAATATAAACAAAAACTGTTTTTGCAGCGATATTATCCCAAGTAATTTTAACCCCACCTAAATCTGATATAATTTGGATACTTTCTTGCACTAAAAATATAAATGATTTTAAAGGAGTAAACTCTATCTCTACAGATTCAGAAATATTTTCACTTTCATCTAACACATATAATTTCACTTTTACTGCGGATGTTTGATTGAGACCATTTACTTCTAGAGTACTTGTATGCTTGCTAGAAACCCTAAACACCTCTTCTCCTTGTGAGTTCGTATAAACTGCTTTCACGTACAAGATATCATCATCTGCAGGTAAAGTATAATTAATAATACCTCCACCATTTGTAGGTATTACTTCTATATTCGTAACAATCCCTGGGGGATTCGTATCCAAGTTTTCATCCGAAGTGCAAGAAATAATTGTTACGAGCATAAAGATTGAAAAAAGCAGTGCTTTATTTATTTGTTTTTTCATAATACTATTTTTTACCAACCTGGATTTTGAATTAAATTTGGATTTCTTGATAACTCTGTAAAACTTATAGGTTGCAAATAATCTCTCGGACTGTTAAAAGAGCGTTGACTTACTTCCATAATTTGATAGTAATTAGTCTCCGAATCTTCATCTACAGACCAGCCTTGAATAGGTGTCGTAAAGTATTTTTCTGCTAACTTCCATCTTCTAACATCATAATATCGATGTCCTTCAAAAGCCAATTCTATCATTCTTTCTTGTTGAATAATTTCTCTTAAACCTTCTTTACTAGTATGTTTATTTAGAGTTGCTGCAAAAGTTGCATTGCTCCAAGCATCTTGAACTGATGGCACTCCAGCACGTTCCCTAATCTTATTCAATGCGTCATATACTTCCTGAGAAGGCCCACTAAACTCGTTTAACGCTTCTGCATAGTTTAAGTACAACTCACTTAAGCGCACCATTGGCCAAGGATAGGTTATTGCTTTATTATAAGTATCTCCTTCAGAGTCTTGATGTACTAACTTTTTAAGCGCATAACCTGTGACCAAATAATCTCCAGTATTTGCAACTCTACCGTGGGTTTCTCCTTTTCTCATTTTTAAATTCCAAATTGATCCCCAAGTTCTATTAATACCTCTATCGAAACCCAAAGCTGAATAAAAACGAGCCTCTCTATTTAAATTTAGTTTTGCAGTTTTGTTTGCAAATTGCGCATAAATTCGTTGGTTAAAAGCAATAGTTGTTGTGTTATATCTATCGGCATACTCAAAAGATAAGTCTTCACTGATAGGCAAACCATTTTTGGTATAATAGGTTTCCGCCATTCTAAGACTTGGAGCTAGCCATTGCCATGAAGCTTCAACAGATGAAGAACTTGGGTCTTTCATCATAGCAGGAGATTGAATTTGCCAATATTGTCCGTTTGTAACCGGGCTAGAATTTCCCCATAACAATTCTGAATTCCAAGGATCTGTAATTGCAAAACGATTATTATACTGATCTCTCACCAATTTAAATTGAAAATTACTAGTATCAAAAAGAGGTGCTGTATCTGTAAAATAATACATTGCTGCCCCTTGTAAAATTGCGGCATCTATAGCATCTTTAGATGCTTGTAACGCTTCTTCCCACTTTAAACTTTCATAGTTTTGATTGAAAAAATACTCACCTTCTACATTTACAAAATTTGAATACATAGAAGTATTTCCGTTAAATAATGGACTTGCACCATATAAAAGTACCTTTGATTTTATCGCTTTAGCGATTACTTTATCTATTCTACCAACATCATTATTTCCAAGTACTTTTTCTGGTAAATCTAAAATAGCAGCGTCTATCGTTTCTATAATATAACTAAAACACGCGTCCACTGTTTTGCGATCTAACCTCACTTCAGTATCAGAAGCAGAGATAGATAAATTTGTATCTACAATAGGTATAGGACCATAGTTGCTTACCAATAAAAAGTGAAAATATGCTTTTAAAAATTTCACCTCAGCTTTCCATTGATTTTTTTCCTCTTGTGTCATATCAACTACCAAGTCTATATTTTCAGTCAAAGTATTACAGCTACGTATACCCTCCCATAAAGAGCCTTGTCCTCTGCCTACCGCAGAAAACCCTGACCAATAACCCATCAAAGGCGAAGAGACACTCTGCTGCCCTTTCATTAATTTAATGGAATTTGGTTCTTTAGGGATGGGTACTGCCAATTCATCACTTAACAATACGTAACTCGCATAGGTACCATCATTTTGAGGCAAATAACTATAACAATTTGCCAATGCGTTGTATGCAGTCTCTTTTCTATTAAAAAGTAAACTTAACTCCTGTGTTCCATCTGGCACAATATCTAAATAATCCTCGCAACTTATAAATAGTGATACACTACATAAAATAATTGCTAAATATTTGTTTCTTAAATTCATTTTTTATTTTTTAAAAATTTACTTGAGCGCCAATATTAATAACTCTTTGCGGCGGATACCCAAGTCCATTGCCAGCCATTTCAGGATCCCATAATTTAAACTTAGCAAAATTTAATAGATTCAAACCTGTAAGGTATAACCTTGTTTTTGCAGTTTCAAAAACCTTCCCTGTTTTTCCTGGTATTGTATAGCCAAATTCAACACTTTTTAGCCTTAAAAAGTCGCCATCTCTAAGCCACCAAGTAGATGGCTTCTGATTATTATCAATTTCATAGGTAGATAAACGGGGCCAAAAGGCATTTGGGTTTGGATTATTTTCTGACCAGTGGTTGTCTGCTATAATACTTAAAGCATTTCTTTCATTTACAAATGGGGCAATATCATTTGGATTTATAAAAAATGAGGACCTTGCAGATCCTTGCATAAATACAGAAAGGTCGAAATTCTTATACACTGCAGAAACACCAAAACCATAAACAATTTCTGGCACAGTTGGTTTCCCAATCGGTGCTTGATCTAGCTCATTTACGAATCCATCTTGATTGATATCTGTATACTTTATATCTCCTGGTAGGTAAGAATTTGTAGTTGAAAATCCATTAAATTGTTCTGGAGAATTATCAATATCTTCTTGATCTACAAATAAGCGCTCGGCGATATACCCCCATTGTTGATTTACGGGGTACCCCAACCTACTTAGATTTTTATTTTGAAATTCTGGCTCACCATTTACTTCTATTTTATTTGTTGAATACGTAAAGTTACCTCTTGCCGTAATATAAAAATCACCACTAAAAGCATGGTTATAATCCATAGACAAGTCTATACCCTGTGTTTTTACTTCACCAATATTACTACTAATAGAAGTGGTTAAACCCGAAGTTTCTGGAATGTATTGGCGCTCCATATAGATGTTTCTTCGTTGCTCTGTGAAATAGTCTGCAATAATATTTACTTTATTAAAAAGTCCGAGTTCTAAACCTATATTTGTTTTGGTTGCAACCTCCCAAGTAACGTTTTCATTGGCATATCTATTAATAATATAACCATTATAATAATTGTTATAGTTGGTTCCAAAAGTATAGCCCGTTCCACCATTATTCAGATTTACATCTGATAAATAAAAGAAACGATCACTAGCACTTGAAATACCGTCATTACCAACCAAACCATACGTATATTTTAATTTTAATAAATTAATCGATGGAATGTTTTCTTCAAAATAAGCTTCGTTAGAAATTATCCAACCAAAGCCTACAGATGGAAAAAAACCAAATCTATTTTTTTCTGCAAACTTTTCTGACCCATTGTAACCAAAGTTAAATTCACCAAAATATCTACTTCCATAATTATAAGAAGCCCTTCCGGAAACTCCCATATTCCTTGAAGGTAACGTAGAAAAGGCTGTATTACCACCACCAATAGTATTTAAAGCTTCTTGGAAATAACTTACTAATAAACCACCAAATTCGTGTTTGTCTTTTAATGTTTTATTATATTCTAATACTGCTTCATAATAAAAATTACTATTCCCATTGTTCCCTATCGTTGGGTCGTTTAAAAACTCTGTACCTTCTTGAATTTGATATAAAGAATTTACAACTCCCTGTGGTGTCTCTATTTCATTAGATCCGTAATAAAAAGGCGTAAAGCTTCGCTCATTCTGGTTTTCTGTATACGTTCTTACAGATGCCATAGCTCTTAATTTTAAACCATCAGTAATAAAACTTAAATCTTGGTTAATCTGGAATTGTGCCAAAGTAGTATTTGAAAAACGGTCTTTAAATCCACGCACACTCTCAGCATATGGATTTGGAAACCCACCATTTCCTTTATTCCCAAACAGCGTATGATTAAAATTAGCGGTTGCATCATCTGTATCGTAAGTCTTTGGGAAATTTGCAGGGTTTGCTTGTGCTACTTGATAAAAAATATCTGAAGCCCCTACTATTGGTCCATTATATCTTTCAAATAAAGAATAAAACTTAGCAGCAACCTTGGTTGTTTTAGTTAAATTTATATTGATGTTTGCTCTTAAATTAGACCTATTAATATCAATATTATTATTAAAGTTGTTTAAAGGATCTACTTTTAGCAGCCCTGTTTCATTTGCATTCGTAACAGACAAATAATATTGAGCAACCTCTCCACCCCCACTTATGTTTATATTCAATCTTTTATTTACTGCAAAATCTTTAAAGAGTTCACTATACCAATCAACATCTGGATAAATGTTCGGATTTAAACCATTTCTTGTCCCTTCTATTTTTTGCTTAGAATATAATAGGTTGGCAGATTGATCACGAGATCGCTGCGCTCTATTGTATAATTCCATATAATCTACTGCTCCTAAAAAACTATTTATTTTAGACGGACTAGACATGGAACTTTCATAACGTACAGAAACTTTAGCTTTTCCTTTTTTTCCTATTTTAGTAGTTACCAGTACCACACCATTTGCTCCTCTAGCACCATATAATGAAGTGGCAGTTGCATCTTTCATAATTGAAAAAGAAGCAATATTATCTGGTTCTAAACGTGCTAAATCAGAAGTAGTTATTTGCAGGCCATCTAATAGAATTAAAGGACTGTTGTTAAAGCCAAAAGTTGTAACACCCCTAATAAAAAAGGCTGCATTATCTGCTCCTGGTTCACCTGATCTTTGGTATGAAATTAATCCCGAAATTTTACCTGCTAGTGTATTTGTAATATTTGAGGTAGGTTGTTTTAATTCTGATACTTTTAAGGTAGTGATAGAACCTATTACACTATTCTTTTTTTGTTTTGAAAATGCAACTACTTGAATTTCTTCTAATTGATCGAAACTTTCTTTTAAAATTAGATTGATTTTCTTTTGATTCCCAACCTTAATTTTTTGAGTTTCAAAACCTAAATATTGAAATATTAAGGTTGCATTTGGAGTCTTTATATTGATAATGTACTTTCCATCAAAATCTGTTGAAGCTCCACTGGTTGTTCCTTCTACCAATATTGATACTCCAGGAAGATAATTTCCTGAGACATCTACAATCTCTCCAGAGACAATTACTGTTTGCGAAAACAAAGAAAATGAGCAAAAGAAAACTATCACTGAGAATAGTCTGATAAAAATAATTGAAAATTTGTTCATATTTTACTTTATAAAAAACGGAATGAAAGAGATTCTCTTTCATTCCATAAAATAATAAATTTAAAGATTTATTCTTTAATTAACTTTTTATACTGTCCATTAATTTTCATAAAGTAAAAACCAGGTTTTAACTTTTCAATTGACAACTCGTTGCTATTTATTGTCTTTTTAAGAATTTGTTTAGAATTAATATCAAAAATTTTAATTTCTTTTTTTCCATCTATATTGATAAAGTTTATGATGTCTTTAGCAGGATTTGGAAAAAATTGAAAGCTTGTTTTGTCAAAATCATTTACAGACGCTGTACCTTGTAATTGTGGCCCTTTTAAATCATCTATATAAAAGGTTGTATCTGCAGTATCTCCTCGTCCAAGAAAGATAAAGACATGATCAAGAGATATACCATCTGCAAGTTCCGAAGTGTTTAAATATACAGTTTGCCATTGATTTTCTAATATAATTTCTTCATCTGTTTCGAATTGTGCTGTAATATCACCATCTTCTTTAGCATCTGCCAGTTTAAATCTTATTCCCGTTTTCACAGGAGAATACACTCTAAAAGAAAAGATATCATCTTTGCTTGCATCAAAGGCAGTGTTTAATTGGAAGTGTATTCTTTCCCATCCACCCCAAGTGTTTCCTTTTGTCCACTTAGTAACCATATTTGTTCCATTTTCAGGATCTGCAACTGTTTCATAAGCTCCTGGAGTTTCTCCCATAGATTCTGAAACTGTTGTTAAAGAAGCACCATCAAAATCATTATAAGTTACCATCGATACAGCAGTCGCAACTGTTGTAAAT
>CAJXTJ010000012.1 GCA_913061165.1 uncultured Polaribacter sp. | reverse complement strand
GTCGTCGGCAGCGTCAGATGTGTATAAGAGACAGCTATAAACTCTGGCTGTAATTTCCATTTAGAATCTGGATTTCTGCGAATAACACCTAAACCAGAACAAGGAGCATCTATTAAAACTCTATCTGCTTTGCCTTGTAATTTTTTAATAGGTTTTGTAGAATCAATAACACGCATGTCTATATTATGTGCTTTGTTTCTTTTTGCCCTAACTTTTAATTTTCGGAGTTTACTTTCATAAATATCCATCGCAATAATCTGCCCTTTATTTTCCATTAAAGCAGCTAAATGCAAAGTTTTACCACCAGCACCAGCACAGGTATCTACTACTTTCATACCAGGTTTAACATCTAAATACGCAGCAACTAATTGCGATGACGCATCTTGAACCTCAAAATAACCATTATGAAAAGCTTCAGTTTTAAAAACGTTTGCTCTTTCTGGTAATATTAATGCATCTGGATGATTAGGGATAAATTCTGTAATAATATCTTCTGCTTTTAATTTCTTTTGAAGAAGTTCTTTAGATATATTTAGAGTATTGGTTCTTAAAATTACATTTGCTTGTACGTTTAAAGCAGCAATTTCTTTTGTCCAGATTTCTTCACCTAATTCGTTTACACAAATTTCATCCATCCAATCTGGTATAGATTCTCTATATTTTCTTGTTTTAGATAACTCTGCAAAACGACCTTTAATTTTTCTTTCTGGTACATCACCAATTTGATTCCAATCAGGTAAAGGAATTCCTCTTAAAATACACCAAACAGAGAATAGTCTCCAAATATTGTCTCTATCGTAAGGCATTTTTACTTCTGCTATTTCAGCATATAAACGGTTCCAACGAACAATGTCATAAATTGTCTCTGCAACAAATTTACGATCTCTTGCTCCCCAACGTTTATCACGTTTTAAAGCTTTTTCTACAGCTTTGTCAGCATAAACGCCTTCATTAAAAATATCTCTAATACTGTCTATAACTGCAAAAGTTAAATTTCTATGTAATCTCATTTTTTCTTATTATGGGATGCAAAGATACAAATAAGTACTACCTCAACAATTATAAAGTTGCACAGAAACATATGGGTGTATAATATTTTATTTTTTATAAATAAATAACATGTTTAATGCTATTGTGTTTTCAAAGTATCTTAAAAAAGCAAATACAGTTTTTTTTTGCAAGCAATATTTTTTTTTTAAAATTTCTTGTACTATATTTGTATAACTATTTTAGTATAATTCTTTAGTTTAGGTTAGAGAATATTATAAAGTTTGTAAATTCTAACACAAGGAGTTTCTATTATTTCGATAATAGAAAACATTTTATAAAATTGTAGGGGTTTTTTTAATTTGTTTCCTTGTGTTTTTTATATATAATTAGCCTTAATAAAAGTCAATAGTAATTTGGTTTTTATTAAGGCTTTTGATTTAAAAAGGGTTGCTTTTTTAGTTCATTTAAATTATTCTAAAATCAATTATTATTTATTCCCGGTTATATTCTCTTTTTCATATTATTTATAATAATAATCACTTTTTAAATTGGATTTCATTAATTTCGTTATCATAATTTTTTAACTTGAATTTAGATTATCCAATTACATATATAAACGGAATTAGTGTTCAAAGAGCAGCGCTTCTATATGCAGATTTAGGTATAAAAACTTGTAATGATTTATTAAATTTTTTTCCTTTTAGATATATAGATAAAACTACTTTTTATCCAATAAAGGATTTACAACCAAATTCTTCTGAGGTGCAAATTGTAGGTAGCATTACCCATTTAAAATCTGTTGCACAAAAAAGGGGTAGTAGGCTAATAGCTACTTTTCAAGATCCTACTGGAAGTATGGAATTGGTTTGGTTTAAAGGTCAAAAATGGATCAAAGATTCAATTAAAATTAATGAGCCCTATGTAGTTTATGGCAAGTTAAATCATTACAATGGTAATTTTAGTATTCCGCATCCAGAGTTAGAGTTGGTCTCAGAATATAAGAAGAAACTGCAATCTAAAATGCAACCAGTATATCCCTCAACTGAGAAACTTACAAATTTTGGTGTTTCTAATAAATTAATGCGAGCCTATATACAAAGTCTATTGCAACAGTTCTATGATAAGATTGAAGAAAATTTATCGCAAGAAATTATTTCTGATTTTAAATTGATGTCTAAACGAGATGCTTTGTTAAATGCGCATTTTCCTAAGAGTCAAGAAAATTTAGCGAAAGCAGAATATCGTTTAAAATTCGAGGAATTATTTTTCATTCAATTGCAGTTATTGCGAAAGAAACTTATCAATAAAACAAAAATAAAAGGATTTGTATTTGAAAATGTAGGTGCTGTTTTTAATGAATTTTATGCAGATAAGCTTCCCTTCAGTTTAACCAACGCACAAAAAAGAGTTTTAAAGGAAATTAGAAAGGACGTTGCTTCTGGTGCACACATGAATCGGCTTCTGCAAGGAGATGTAGGATCTGGAAAAACTATTGTAGCTATTTTAGCAATGCTTTTAGCTATAGACAATGGTTTTCAGGCTACTATTATGGCGCCTACAGAAATATTAGCAAATCAACATTTTACAGCAGTTTCTGAGCTTGTAAGTGGTATGAATATTAAGGTAGATATACTAACTGGTTCTGTAAGGGTTAAAAAAAGAAGAGAAATTCATGCAGCTTTAGAAGATGGAACGTTGCATATTCTAATTGGCACACATGCCTTAATAGAGGATAAAGTTAAATTTAAAAACTTAGGAATTGCCGTAATCGATGAACAACATCGGTTTGGTGTAAAACAAAGAGCAAAATTATGGGCTAAAAACACCCTTCCTCCTCATATTTTAGTAATGACCGCAACACCCATACCAAGAACTTTAGCGATGTCTGTGTATGGAGACTTAGACATTTCTGTAATTGATGAATTACCTCCAGGGAGAAAAGAAGTAAAAACAGTGCATCGTTTTGATAGTAATCGGTTGTCTGTCTTTAAATTTATGAAAGATGAGATTGCTAAAGGGCGACAGATTTATTTAGTATATCCTTTAATTGAAGAATCTGAGGCAATGGATTATAAAGATTTAATGGATGGATTTGAAAGTGTCTCTAGAGAGTTTCCATTACCAAAATATCAGATAAGTATTGTACATGGAAAAATGAAACCCGCAGATAAAGAATTTGAAATGCAGCGTTTTGTAAAGGGTGAAACCCAAATAATGGTTGCAACTACGGTTATAGAAGTAGGAGTAAATGTGCCAAATGCAAGTGTTATGATTATTGAAAGCTCAGAACGTTTTGGACTTTCACAATTGCACCAATTAAGAGGAAGAGTAGGAAGAGGAGCAGACCAAAGTTATTGTATTTTATTGTCTAGTTATAAGTTATCTCCAGAGGCAAAAATGCGTTTAAAAACAATGGTAGACACAACAGACGGTTTTAAAATTGCAGAAGTTGATTTAAAACTAAGAGGACCAGGAAACCTTATGGGAACCCAACAAAGTGGTGTGCTAAATTTAAAAATTGCCGATATTCTTAAAGATTCTAAAATTCTAGTTACGGCCAGAAATAGGGCAATTACTCTTTTACAAGAAGATGAAAACTTATCTAAAGAAGAAAACCTATCAATTAAAAAAGCGTTTATAAAAATGACTAAGTCCTCTAAAATATGGAGTAATATTAGTTGATTTCTTTTGTTCTTTATGAAGGCAGTAAAAATATTATTTTAGTTTTATGAAACTAAAGCCTAACAATTTTCTGAACATTGTTTTTGTTCAAATAATTTTTTATAATTGCTTTTGCTAATTCTTTATTTTCAATGGGCGTTACTATAGACTTTAAAATTTCGATATTATTTTCTTGAAAGGCTAAATTTGTATAACCATAACCATAAACCTCTTTATTTTCTATTAGAATGACTGCACGCTCTTCTAACGCTCTGCCTTTATCAAAAATTATAAAATCTTCATTATTAAAATCTTGTAAAAAGGGTTTTTTCTCTTTTTGAAAGTTATATTTTGGCGCTAAGGTTTCTAATTCTATATAATACTTTAAACGTGTAAATAAATCATTTCCTGTTTTCTCAAAAGATATAGAGATTGCTCTGTCTTGAACCTTAACAGCTCTTTTCGTTTCTTTTAAAAATAATTTATTTACTTCAGATTTTATATCTTTTCCCCGCCCTAAATAAATTACTTTACCGTCTGCACCATGAATGTAAAATAAACCTAATTCCTTAGGTACAGCAGCTATTAATTTTTGCAATCTTTCTTTTTCTACTCTCTTGTCATGGTATTTTATAGAATCTTGAACAATTGTTTTAGTAACGTCTTTCTCTAAAAGCAACTTAAATAATTGCACTGTTGCAAGAGCATCTCCAGAAGCCCTATGTCTATCTGTCATGGGGATTCCTAATGCTTTTATCAATTTACCTAAACTGTAAGAAGGCTGGTCTAAAATTAGTTTCTGACTTAATTCTACTGTACAAAGCGTATTTTTTGTGAAATCGTATCCTAATCTATCAAACTCTGTCTTTAAAATTCTATAATCGAACGAAGTATTATGAGCAACTAATGTAGCATCTTTGGTTATTTCTAAAATTCTTTTGGCTATTTCATAGAATTTTGGTGCATTCTGCAACATTTTATTATTAATACCTGTTAGTTTAACAACAAATGGCTGTATTTCTTTTTCAGGATTTACTAAGCTAATAAATTGATCTACAACAACGTGACCATCAAATTTATAAATTGCAATTTCTGTAATGCCCTCTTCATTAAACTTACCACCGGTGGTCTCAATGTCTAGTATTGTGTACAAATTCTTTTTCTTATCTTGAAATTAAATAATTTTAATTTCGATTACCAAATATAGAACTTCCTACTCTAATCATAGAACTTCCATTTTCTATTGCCAAATTATAATCTCCGCTCATTCCCATAGAGAGTGTTTGCAGTTTACAGTTGTTATTTTCTGTTATTAATTGTTGCGAATCAAAGAAGTTTTTTAAAGATAAAAACTCTTCTTTTAATTGAGACTTATTATCTGTAAATGTTGCCATTCCCATAAGACCTATAACTTTTATATTTTCTAATTCTTTAAATTCTAATGATTGCAAGATAGTAGCTATATCATCAAAAGACAAACCAAACTTTGTTTCTTCTTTGGCAATTCTTGCTTGTAACAAACAGTTTATAACTCTGTCATGTTTTTTTGCTTGCTTGTTAATTTCTTTTAATGTTTTAATTTTGTCAATTCCGTGAATTAAATCAACAAAATGAGCCATGTATTTCACCTTATTACTCTGCAAATGGCCAATCATATGCCATTGAATATCTTTTGGTAAAACATCAAATTTACTGGCCATCTCCTGAATTTTATTTTCACCAAAAATACGCTGCCCTGCGTCATAAGCCGCCTGCAAATCTTCAACAGGTTTGGTTTTAGAAACTGCAACTAAAGTTACATTTTCTGGAATTGATTCTTTTATTTTTAATAGATTTTCTCTAATCATTTATAATGTCCAATTTTTTAAATTTCACAAAATCTTAATTTAATAAAGCGATAATCTGTTGTGCCAATTCTACTCCAATTCTATCCTGAGCTTCTTTTGTAGCTCCACCTATGTGCGGAGTTAAAGAAATTTCTGGATTCATTAATAGCTGCACAGCAGGTGTTGGTTCTGTTTCAAAAACATCTAAACCTGCAAATTGTACTTTACCACTCTCTATTGCAGTTACCAAGTCTACTTCATGAAGAATTCCACCTCTTGCAGTGTTTATAATTCCTACACCATCTTTCATTTTCGCTATTTCGCTTTTTGTGATTATATACGCTTCTTGCGAAGGCACGTGCAGCGAAATAAAATCTGATTCTTTCAGCAATTCATCTTTAGTAACTGTGTCAATGTTTATGGTTATTTTCTGACCATTAAAAAATTCAACTGAAATAGGTGCACTGGTAATTATGTCATCGGTTGCAATTACATTCATTCCCAAACCTAAACCAATTCTTGCAACTTCTTGCCCTATTTTACCAAAACCTAAAATACCAATTGTTTTTCCTTTTAATTCTATTCCTTGAGAGTAGGCTTTTTTTAATTCTTTAAAACGAGAATCTCCTTCTAAAGGCATTTCTCTATTAGAAGAATGTAGAAATCTTGCCAATCCAAATAAATGAGCAAAAACTAATTCTGCAACAGAACTTGAGGAAGCTTCGGGTGTATTTATAACGTGTAAGCCCTGGTCTTGAGCGTATTCAACATCAATGTTATCCATACCAACACCACCACGACCAATTAACTTTATACTCGGGCAGGCATCTACTAATTCTTGTCTTACCTGGGTTGCACTCCTCACTAAAATACCATCAATAGTATGTTCATTAATGAAATTTTCTAATTGATTCTGTGCAACCTTTGTCGTAATTACTTCAAAACCTCCTTTTTCTAAAGCGTCAATTCCGCTTTGAGAAATTCCATCATTTGCTAATATTTTCATCATTTTTTCAAACATTAAAAAATTGAAATATTTAAAAATTATTACATCTCTAAATTCTCAAATTATTATATTATTTTTTTGCTTCTAATTCTTGCATTATATCTACCAATACCTGAACACTGTATAGGGGCAAAGCATTGTACATACTTGCTCTATAGCCACCAACACTTCTGTGCCCATTTAAACCATTAATACCAGCGGCACTCCACATAGTGTCAAATGTTTCTTTTAAAGAAACGTCTGTTAATGTAAAGGTAGCATTCATAGTACTTCTATCTTCTTTGGCAACAATTCCTGTAAAAAGTGAATTTCTATCAATTTCAGCATATAAAAGTGCTGCTTTTTTATTGTTTACTTTTTCAATAAATTTAATTCCGCCCAAATCTTTTAACCATTGCATTGTTAGCATAGAAACATATACAGCAAAAACAGATGGCGTATTGGCCATGCTTTCTTTAGCTATATGTACTTGGTAATCTAGCATAGTAGGTATTTCTCTTTCTACTTTTCCTAAAATTTCTTCTTTAATAATAACAAGTGTAGTTCCTGCAGGACCCATGTTTTTCTGCGCACCTGCATAAATTAAATCAAATTTTTCAAAATCTAACTGTCTCGAAAAAATATCTGAACTCATGTCACAAACAAGAGAAACCTTTGTTTCTGGAAAAGCTTTCATTTGTGTTCCTACAATGGTATTATTACTTGTACAGTGAAAATAATCTACATCTTCAGGAATTATGTACCCTTTAGGAATGTAATTAAAATGGTTATCTTTCGAAGAGCCAACTTCTAGCACTTCTCCAAAAGCTTTTGCTTCTTTTATGGCGTTGTTTGCCCAAGTACCTGTGTTTAAATACGCTGCTTTTTTATGTAATAAATTGTAAGCAACCATTAAAAACTCTAAACTTGCGCCACCTTGTAAAAAAACAGCTTTGTATCCTTTATTCTCTAAGCCTAATAATTCTAAAGCTAAAGATCTAGCTTTTTCCATTACTTTTACAAAAGATTTACTTCTGTGAGATATTTCAATTAAAGATAAATTATCATCATTAAAATTAAGCACTGCTTCAGATGCTTTTTGCAAAACCTCTTGAGGTAAAATGCAAGGACCTGCGCTAAAATTATGTTTTTTCATTTTTTTTATAGTTTAGATAAAAACTCAAGGGTATTAACACCATCTGCGTAATCCCATAATTGCGGATATTGTGTTTCTCCAAATGCAATTTCATTTTCTATGAAATCTTTGGCCACAATACATTGAATTTTTTGTTTGTCTTGATGTAATTTTATTTTTAAATCGATTGGATTGTCATAATATTCATAAAAAATAGTCGCAATAGGAGAGGAGTAACTCTCATCTTCCTTAATCATTAAAAAGCCATTCTCTAATAGATCGAACAAACTCATTAAATAAACGGCTTTGTTATAATCGTAATTATTGGCATATTTTGCGTTGTTAATAATGTCTTTTTTAACAAACATTCCATTAAAGAAATTGTTAAAATCATAAGCTCTTGGCACATATAGCTTAGAGACAGATCTGCAGCCCAATCCAAAATACCTAAAAACATCTTCAGATAATTTTTCTAAATCTTCTTCTGTTTCTTTTCCTGTAATTACTGCAACAGAATTTCTGCTTTTTCTAATGATGTTTGGCTTGTCTTTAAAATAATACTCAAAATAACGCGCCGTATTATCGCTACCGGTTGCAATTATAGCATCAAAATTTTCTATTTTTTGTTCTGTAAATGTAATATTTCCTTTCAAATCATCATCTAGATATTCTAAATATTTGGCTAAAAAAGGTAGTAAATGTTTGTCGTTAGAAGACTGTTTTACTAATACCGAATGACCAGAAATTAAAACAGATAAGAAATCATGAAAACCAACCAATGGAATATTTCCCGCCATAACAATTGCAACCGTCTTTGGTGTATTGCTGTCTATTGGTTTTTTAGAAATCCATGCTTCTAAGTTTCTATTTGTTAGGGCTTTAGACCAGCTATTTAAAGCAAATATAATATTGTCTTTTGTAAACCAAGAATTCTTTTCTTGGGCCACTTTTATTTGATGCTTAAAACCATCAAAAAACAAATCATTATGTTCTATGTTCGTTGCTTTCTCAAATTTTTCTTGAGAAAACTGACTTAAAAAAGCTCCTAATTTCACAAAAGCCGTAATTCTATTTTGAATACTATCCATTTATTTTGGTTGTGACTAATATTGGCGTTATTTTTGCCGTAGCAAAGGTACAAAACAGAAAAGAAAATTATGGCAATTATAATAACAGATGAATGTATAAATTGTGGGGCATGCGAACCTGAGTGTCCAAATACTGCAATTTATGAAGGCGCAGACGACTGGAAGTATTCAGAAGGAACAGATTTAAAAGGAAAAGCAGTATTACCAAATGGTAAAGCTGTGAACGCCGATGAAACGCAAGAACCAATTTCAGACGAAATTTATTACATTGTTGCAGATAAATGTACAGAATGTAAAGGTTTTCATGATGAGCCACAATGTGCTGCAGTTTGCCCTGTAGATTGTTGTGTGCCAGATGAAGATAATGTAGAAACTGAAGAAGAGTTGTTAGCGAAGCAAAAACACATGCACAACTAATAAGACTCTAATTTAATGAGGATAATAATTAAGACAAAAACCTCGAATTTATTCGAGGTTTTTTTATGAATAAAAATATATATTTGCACTCGCAAAATCTAAAGACATGAAAGCCGGAATTGTAGGATTACCAAACGTAGGGAAATCAACTTTATTTAACTGTTTATCAAATGCAAAAGCGCAAAGTGCAAACTTTCCTTTCTGTACAATAGAACCAAACATAGGAGTTGTAAATGTACCAGACAAAAGAATTGAAAAATTAGAAGAATTGGTAAATCCAGAGCGTGTAATGCCTGCAACTGTGGAGATTGTAGATATTGCTGGTTTGGTAAAAGGAGCAAGTAAAGGAGAAGGTTTAGGAAATCAGTTCTTGGCAAATATTAGAGAAACAGATGCTATTTTGCATGTAATTAGATGTTTTGATAATGATAATATTATTCATGTAGATGAATCTGTAGATCCTGTTAGAGACAAAGAAACAATCGATATCGAATTGCAGTTAAAAGATTTAGAAACTGTAGAGAAAAGATTAGAGCGTGTAAAAAGAACTGCAAAGACCGGTAATAAAGATGCGCAAGCAGAATTGGTAGTCTTATTAAAAGTTGAAGAAACTTTATTAAAAGGTATTTCTGTAAGAGCTTTATCCTTTAATGAAAAGGAGCAAGAGTTTGTGCAATCTTTACAATTTATTACAGCGAAGCCAGTTTTATATGTTTGTAATGTAGATGAAGATTCTGCTGTTACAGGAAATGCCTATGTAGAAAAAGTAAGAGAGGCCGTAAAAGATGAAAATGCTGAGGTAATTGTTTTAGCAGTGGGCACAGAAGCAGACATTACAGAATTAGACGATTACGAAGAAAGACAAATGTTTTTAGCAGATATTGGCTTAGAAGAAGCTGGTGTTGCTAGATTGGTTCGTTCTGCCTATAAATTATTAAACTTACAAACTTACTTTACAGCAGGTGTAAAAGAAGTAAGAGCTTGGACGATTCCTATTGGCTCTACTGCACCGCAAGCTGCAGGTGTAATTCATACAGATTTTGAAAAAGGTTTTATTAGAGCAGAAACAATTGCTTATGCAGATTTTGTTACTTTTGGTTCTGAAGCAAAAGTAAAAGAAGCGGGTAAAATGAAAGTAGAAGGTAAGGAGTACATTGTTAAGGATGGTGATGTAATGCATTTTCGCTTTAATGTGTAAATAATTTTTATGTCTAAAATTTATAGATGGTAATAATTATAAAATACTAAATTTTTTAAAACAGACTTTGGCACATAGATTGCTTTGTTAACTTTAAATAAAATTAATTATGAAGAAATCTTTACTTTTTAGCGCTTTTATTTTCTTACTATTTTCTTGTAGTAGTATAAAAAATACGCAAGAAGCTATTAGTAATGGTAATTACGATAGCGCAATTAATACGGCCATTAAAAACTTAAAAAGAAATAAAACAAAAAAAAGAAACCAGCCATACTTTTTATTACTAGAAGAAGCTTTTGAAAAAGCTACAGCTAAAGATTTGGCGAGAATCCAGTTTTTAAAGAAGGATAACAATCCGGAAAAGATTGAAACTATTTTTGTTTTATATGAACAATTGAAAAGAAGGCAAGAGTTATTAAAACCTTTATTACCATTATATATTGTGAAAGAGAACAGAGATGCTAGCTTTCAATTTACCAATTATGATGATGCCATTATAGAAAATAAAAATCAATTATCGGATTATCTGTATGCAA
This sequence comes from uncultured Polaribacter sp., assembly GCA_913061165.1. Classification (GTDB taxonomy): domain Bacteria; phylum Bacteroidota; class Bacteroidia; order Flavobacteriales; family Flavobacteriaceae; genus Polaribacter. Next base: position 17,032 of record CAJXTJ010000012.1, on the reverse strand, counting down.
AGGCCAAAAGGTTCTTTAAAGGCAATACGAAGTTTAATTACAGAGCTGCTTATGACGATTTAGCGTATATCGAAAAGGTGAATCCTAATTTTAAAGACGTACGTAACTTAATGAACGTTGCTCGAGAAAGAGGTTTAGATTTTGTGATTGTTTCCATGAAGAACGAAACACAAAAAGTAATCCCTAAAAGATTAGAAGATGATTTATTAAATTTCGATACCTATGGTTTAAATGATTTATGGACAGTTTATCATGGCGCTAAAGATGTAAATATTCAATATGATTTTGGTTTGGAATTAAACCTAAGAAATATTCAGGTTTCGCCAGAGCAAGTTAGAGAAAAAGAGATTATCAAAGAAAAAGAGGTTAAAGACGGTTTTACGTATCTATTAGATACAAACGGAGATCAGGTTTTAGATAAAGAAGGTAATAAAATTAAGGTAGATAAAATGGTGTCTGTTCGTTGTGAATTATATCAGTTTACTCAATTTAAGTCTGCTAAAGTAACTGGGAAAGTAAAATACATAGATTTAAAGACAAAGCAAACCATACAAACGTATCCAATAGCAAGTGCCTTTACTTTTCAGCATAGATATGCCCAGTTTAAGGGAGATAAAAGGGCTTTAGAGTCTTCTTTTCTAGATTTAATTAGATTGCGTATGGTGCAATTTCCTACAAATGAACAGATGATTTATGACTCAGGACAAGACCTGAAACAAAAACTGAAATCGATTATTACTCGAAATAAGTTTAGAAATTAGACTAAAAAAAATCCCAATGAATTTTCATTGGGATTTTTAATTAGTTTTTGCACTCTTTTTAGTGCTATAAAACCCAGTTTTAATTTTGTTTATAATGTTATGCAGATTGAAGTGCTTTTGAGAAGAAAGAATATAGTAAAGTACTTCTTTAGTTTCCTTTAATTCGCCCCCATAAATCTAACAGCAACTTTTTACCATCACTTTTTTCTTTGGGTTCTTCTAGAAAAAACGGAGTTCCATCAGCAGTTACTTCAATCTTATATTTGAAAACAAAGTTAGTTGCATTTGGTTGTATACTTAAAACACCAAAACGCAAATCATTAAAGTATAGGTTATTCTCTTTTTTATTGATGGTATACCAACCTTTAGAAATAGCAATCATTCTTTTTGTTTTTGGATGTTTAGCAAGATCACCTAACAAATAATGATTTTTAGGGTATTCCGAAAAATGAATTGGTTGATCATCAAAAAAAGACGAATTTCCAATATAAAAAGAATCTTTAGTGTCTATATTTGCCGTCCACAAAATAGTGTTTAGTGGTGTTGGTTTTGTTTTTATTGTTTTGTAGCTAATATTTTGTTCCGCTAATTCTTTTGTAAACTTCTGATAAGAAACTCCTTTTAAGATTAAAGTTAATACCAAATATAAGCTGCTAATACACAGCCCTAGATTGTTATAAAAACGCCTTTTTTTACTTGCCTTTTTCTGGCGCATTGCCAAAATTAGAAATACTAAAAATGGAATCGTGTATAAAGGATCTACCACAAAAATATTTTTAAAAGCTAACCGAATATCTAAAGGCCAAAATAGCTGTGTGCCCCAAGTAGTTTGTGCATCTAAAATAGGATGTGTAATAAACGCCCAAAAGAAAAGTAACGTCCAGCTTTTAAAGTTTTTGTACGTTTCATATTTGGTTACAATAAACGCTAGTATTGGTGCGAAAAGTACAGAGAAAAAGATAGAATGTGTAAAACCTCTGTGTATCTCTAAGGCACTAACGGTATCTGTGAAAAATGAAGCCAATACATCTAAATCTGGAATGGTACCTGCAATAGCGCCATAGAGCATTGCTTTATTGCCAATTTTTCTTCCTAAAACGGCTTCTCCAACCGCGGCACCTAAAATTATTTGAGTTAATGAATCCAATAAACAGTGTTTTTATCTGGTCAATTAATAGCTCTTCCGAAACTTTTTTTCTACTGAAAAATTAATGAGATTCATGAAATTCTCATGAACACCTAAGGTAGTATTTAATTTTAATTGTTTTATTAGTTTTGAAATTTCTTTTACTTCAAACTGTAAATCTGGCACAGAAATATACTTTTCAAAAAGACTACCAATAGTTTTGTAATATAATTGTTCAAAACCGTTTAAATTTTCTGGTCTTTCAGAGACATATGCAAAAGAAGGTACATCGAAAGAATTTAAAACAGCACCAACATATTCTGTGTGCAGTATTTGTTTAGGATTTACAATATTCAATTCTTTAATATCTGGATTCAAATAAGCATGTAAAATTGCTTTAGAAACAAAATCTACGGGTACAATGTTTAATCCACTTTCTTTATCAACCCAAATTCTAAAATCTCCTTTCGATTTTTTTGCATACTTATCTAAAAACATCGCCCAAGAATAAAATACATCAAATTTTGGCGTTTCATAAAATGGTTTATCCAGTAAACGACCACAAATAATACTAGGTCTTAGAACCTGAGAAGTAATATTCATTGTCTTGCAGGTTTCTCTTACATATTTTTCGCTTTCATATTTAGATTCTTCATACGGATTCCTGAAATTAGTAACGGTATATTGTTCGATACTATCTTTTACTTTTTCTTCTTGAATACCAAAAGAATAGGCAGTACTAATGTATATAAAACGTTTAACAGCATTAGGAAGTTGAGTTAACAGCTGTTTTGTTACCAAGTAGTTCTGTGCATGCACAGTCTCCTTAGAATCTGCCGTTTGCAATAAGTTAGTAGAACCTGCGCAATGTATTACGGTATCAAAAGTATATTTTTCTAACGTTTCTTTTTTTATAGTTGATAAATCACTAGAAATAACGGTTACTTTTTCTAGACAAGCCTCTAAAGTAAACGCATTTAAAAAATTTGGACGAGAGGCATCTTGTAAAATAGTTTCTAAACGTTGTTGTGCAGACTTTTCATTAGCCCTTATTACTACAAATAGATGTGCCACTGTTTTGTCTATGATTGCTTTATGTAACCATTCAAAAATAATGTGGCTTCCAACAATTCCACCACCACCAGTTAATAGACAATTCATAGTTTTTTTGTTTTGTTTCAGTGGGTAAACTTACCCTTTTTTAAATTAAAAAGAACACTGTATTGGCATGTAGATATAAAGATTTTAATATTATTTTTTAGTGCTAAAAAGGTATTATTATAAGATTTTCTTATCGGATTGATTTTATCTAATATAAATCACTAAAAAGCTTTCTTTTTTATGGTTTTTTTACCTTCAATAGTTATTTTAGAACCTTCAATAAGCATAATAGAGGTTGGCTTTATGTGATTTAGAAACTCAAAATGTTTTCCATAAACCAATTCGAAATCTACTTTTATATCAGCACTTTCTACTTCATACTTTTGCCACCTTGGATGGGTAACTTCATATTCATTAGTAATCGTATCATTTACTTTTGCGTATCCCCAGTAATGTTCGGTAATAAATTCAGTCGCACTATTTTTCTCAATTTCTGAAGTTTTAAGTGCTGCGGTAATTTTAAAAGATTGCCAAATATTATTTTTTTTCCAATGATAGGCTACACTTCTATTTTTGCTGTTTTCTTCCCAGTTGTATTTCATGGGCATGGTTTCATAGTGTTCTTTGTAAATTGTGTTTGCAACAAACGTAAGCATAGGTTTGGATACAATTTCTTTGATAAAAACTGCACCACGTTTCCATGTATTATTTTCAAAACGCTTTACATAAAAACGCAAATTAACTTCTTCTACAGTGGCATGGTAAGGTACCTTTATGCCAAATATTTTAGTATTTAAAAATATAAACCCAATTAAGCTGACAAAGCATTTGCCTTCCCATAAATCAAGCTCTGTTCCTGGCGGAACATATTTTTCTAAAATACGAGGGTCAACTTCATAATTTGCAAAAGCTAATTTTCTCCATTCTGCCTTTAAAAAGCTCATTTTCACTTGTTTTAGTGAGGTTGTTTTTACCTACTTTTTTCGCTAGTAAAAATACGTCTTTTAAATACAAAAACGACATATTCCATAGTTTCGAAAGATGCCGTTTTAATTATTTTTTTTAAATGCTAAAAACTTATCCTTTGTAAAAGGGTAGTTTTATAATCGTTGCAGGAATTGCCTTTTTACGCACTTGAATATGTATTTTTGTACCTGTTTTAGAAAGAATTCTTGGTACATAGCCCATTCCAATTCCTTTTTGTAAACAAGGACTCATTGTACCTGAAGTTACAACACCAATAATATCTCCATTTTCATCTACAATGTCATAGCCTTGTCTTGGTATGCCTCTTTCATCTAATTCAAAAGCCACTAATTTTCTTTCTGGTTTTTGTTCTTTTTCTTTTGCCAATGCGTCTGCATTTACAAAGTCTTTGGTAAACTTAGTTATCCAGCCCAAGCCAGCCTCAATTGGTGATGTTGTATCATTGATGTCATTTCCGTACAAACAATAGCCCATTTCTAAACGTAAGGTATCTCTTGCTGCCAAGCCAATTGGTTTAATTCCATATGCTGCTCCAGCTTCGAAAACGCTATCCCAGATTTGTTTTGCATCAGAATTTTTACAGTAAATCTCAAATCCGCCAGAACCAGTATACCCAGTAGCAGAAATAATTACGTTTTCAATACCTGCAAAATCACTTATTTTAAACTTGTAAAAAGGAATTGCGGCCAAATCTAAAGAAGACAAAGATTGCATCGCTTCCACAGCTTTAGGTCCTTGAATTGCTAATAAAGAATATTCTTCAGACAAATCTGTTAAATCAGCTTTAAATTCTTGGTTGTATTTAGAAATCCAGTTCCAATCTTTTTCAATATTGGAAGCATTTACAACCAGTAAATATTGATCTTCCTTCATTTTATAACAAATTAAATCATCTACAATTCCATTATTTTCATTCGGAAAACAGCTGTATTGTGCATCACCAATTTCTAATTTAGAAGCGTCATTAGAGGTTACTTTTTGTATCAAAGCCAATGCATTTGCACCACTCACTAAAAACTCCCCCATATGACTTACATCAAAAACACCAACCGCTGCTCTAACCGTTAAATGTTCTGCAGTAACACCTTCATATTGCACAGGCATATTATAACCAGCAAAAGGAACCATTTTTGCACCTAATTTAATGTGAATATCATTTAACGCAATATTTTTCATATGTAGAATTCTTGTATTTTCAGCTAAATTATTGAAAAATTCGCAATAAACAATTGCTTATAATTGTTAATATTTGTGAACTAAAAAAAATAATAGCATTACATTTGAATCTATTATAATTTATTGAAACAAAAATGAGCAAAGAGCAACCGAATAACCCTTTACACGGTATAAAATTAGCAACTATGTTAGAACAATTATTTCTAGAATACGGTTGGGAAGAGTTGGGAGATAGTTTAAATATTAATGCCTTTAAAAATAACCCTACTTATAAATCTAGTCTAAAATTTTTAAGAACTACAGCTTGGGCAAGAGAAAAGGTAGAGCAGTTTTATTTAAAGAATATGATTGACTAAATTTTTGATTGCGCAAAAATGATAATAATTTAAGAACTAATTATTTCAAGCACCAATTCTTTGGTTAGCGGTTTGCCATTTGCTATTTTTTTGATGTTATCAAAAGTAAAAACAAAATTGCAACCTGCTTTATAAGCAGAACAACCGTAGCCTGTTTTTCCCTTTAAGACAGTTCCTGTTTTACATTTCGGGCAATTAATTTTTTCTGAAGCAGCTGCAGTAGCTACTTTTTTAGCTTCTAACTTTAAACTGAAATTTTCATCAAAACGTATCAAGCCTTCGACAGCGCCAGTGTCTATTTTAAAACCTTTTAAGTTGGTAGTGCAGCCTTTGTCTAATAAACGTATCAACTGATTTTCAGAAACTTTCTTCCCGTAAATTTCAAACGGAATTTTCAAATCACACTTATTTTTATATTCAGAACAGCCAAAGGCAGAAGAGCCTTTTAAAATAGTTCCTTTTTTACATTTCGGACATGTTTTTCCTAAGATCTCTTTTTTAGATATCGGTTTTTTAGTGGGAGTTTTTTTTGCTTCTTTTGGAATGATAGGATTAGAAGAAATGCGTTTAGACGTTTTGTTAGAACGTACTTCATACACCAATTCATCTACCATTTTCTTCATATTGTTGATGAAGTTTCCTGCATTAAATTCCCCTCTTTCAATTTCTTTTAAACGTTTTTCCCATCGTCCCGTTAATTCAGCAGATTTTAGTAATTCGTTGTCTATTATATTAATTAAATCGATCCCTGTTTGGGTTGGTAGTACTAACTTCTTTTTACGCTCAATATATTTTCTTCGGAACAACGTTTCAATAATACTCGCTCTGGTAGACGGTCTTCCAATGCCGTTTTCTTTCATTAGCTCGCGCATTTCATCATCATCTACCTGTCTTCCAGCTGTTTCCATAGCGCGTAATAAACTCGCCTCTGTAAAATTTCTTGGCGGTTTTGTTTCCTTTTCTAAAAATGAAGGTTGGTGCACTCCTTTTTCGCCTTTTACAAAGGAAGGCAAAGTTACTTGTTCGTTTAATTCTTTTTTAATTTTGCTCTCCTCCGTTTCAAAAGCAACGCGCCAACCTTTGGTTAATATTTCTTTACCAGTCGTTTTAAAAGGAACATCTGCAGCTTTTCCAATTACAGCAGTATTAGAAACCTCTGAATCTGGATAAAAAGCACCAATAAATCTGCGAGTTATAATATCGTAGACTTGTTGTTGGTTGTATTGTAAATTTCCTTGAATTCCGGTAGGAATTATTGCGTGGTGATCTGTAACTTTTTGATCATCAAAAATACGTTTCGATTTCTTTATTTTTTGTCCTAATAGTGGTTGTGTTAATTCGCTATACTTCGTTAATTTTGACAAAATCCCTGCAATTTTAGGATATACATCACTTGGTAAAAAGGTAGTATCTACTCTTGGGTAGGTAACCACTTTCATTTCGTATAACTTTTGAACCATCTTTAGTGTTTCATCCGCTGAAAAGCCAAATTTATTATTACAATACACCTGTAAACCAGTTAAGTCAAATAGTTTTGGGGCGTATTCTTTTCCTTTCTTTTTAACCACAGAAACAATTTCAAAATCTGACTCGTTCACTTTATTAGCTAATATTTGGCCGTCTTCTTGTTTTAAAAAACGTCCATCTTCATAATTAAAAAGTGTATTTCTATACGTAGTTTGTAACTCCCAGTAGGGTTGTGGTTTAAAATTAGTTATTTCAACATACCTATTAACAATCATTGCTAGGGTAGGTGTTTGCACCCTACCAACAGATAACACCTGTTTGTACCCTCCATACTTTACAGTGTACAGTCGGGTTGCATTTAGGCCTAACAACCAATCTCCAATAGCTCTAGAGAAACCTGCGTAATACAAGTTATCATATTGTTCAGAGGGCTTTAGATTTTTAAATCCTTCTTTAATTGCTTCTTCAGTAAGCGAAGAAATCCATAAACGCTGCACTTTACCTTTATAATTACATTGGTTAATTACCCAACGCTGTATCAATTCTCCTTCCGTTCCAGCATCTCCACAATTAATAACAACAGACGCTTTATCGAATAATGATTTTACAATATTAAATTGTTTTCCAATTCCTGCATCGCCTGTAACTTTCGTATCAAAGCGCTCTGGTAGCATGGGTAAGTTGTTTAGATCCCAACTTTTCCAATGGGGTTTATAATCTTTAGGTTCTAAAAGGGTACACAAATGACCGAATGTATAGGTAACCGCATAGCCGTTTCCTTCATAGTAACCATCACGTTTTGTGTTGGCTCCTAAAATAGCAGCAATTTCTCTAGCGACACTTGGTTTTTCTGCAATACAGACTTTCATGGGATGTTTTTACGAATTCGAAAGTAAGAAAATATTTAAGATTTTTACTGTAAAGTTAATAAGTTGGATAACTATTTCACCAAAGCCAATTGAATTCGCTTTCTAGCAACATCAACTTCTAAAACTTTTACCATTATTTGTTGCTGCAAAGTAACAATTGCATTGACATCTTTCACAAAAGTATCCGATAAGTTGGAAACATGAATTAAGCCACTTTCTTTAGTCCCAATAGCTACAAAACAGCCAAAATTGGTAATGTTATTTACAATTCCGGGTACAATTTGACCTATTCTTAAATCTGAAATTGTTTTAATATTTTGGTCAAAAGAAAACATTTTTGCCTTCGCTCTTGGATCTAAACCTGGTTTTTCTAATTCTCTTATAATATCTTTTAAAGTAAGTAAACCAATACTTTTTGTAGTGTATTTCTCTAAAGGAATCTTTTGAATAATTTCTTTATTTCCAATAAGTTCAGAAATATTCTTTTTTAAATCTTTTGCCATTTGACCCACCAAACCATAACTTTCTGGATGCACACCAGAATCATCTAAAGGATTTTTACCATTCTTAATTCGTAAAAATCCAGCTGCCTGTTCAAATGCTTTTCCTCCTAATCTCGGAACTTTCTTAATAGAAATTCTAGAGATAAAAGAACCTTTTTCATTTCTATAATTTACGATATTTTCGGCAAGTTTTGGTCCAATTCCAGAAACAGAACTTAATAAAGGTTGGCTTGCTGTATTAATGTTTACACCAATCGTATTTACACAACTTTCTACAGTAGTATCTAAAGATTTTTTCAATTTTGTCTGATCAACATCATGCTGGTACTGGCCAACACCAATCGATTTTGCGTCAATTTTCACTAATTCTGCCAACGGATCTTGCAAGCGCCTGCCTATAGAAACAGATCCACGAACCGTAACATCATCATTAGGAAATTCATCCCTGGCTATTTTAGAAGCAGAATAAATAGACGCGCCGGCTTCACTCACAACAAATACAGCTACATTATTAGTAAATTGAATTTTTTTAACCAGTTGTTCTGTTTCCCGAGAAGCCGTTCCATTTCCAATTGCTATGGCTTCTATTTTATGCGCATTCACTAAAAAGTTTATTTTTTTTATGGCTTCTATAGCTTGGTTTTGAGGAGCGTGCGGAAAGATAGTTTCATTATGTTCTAAACCTCCTTGCGCATTTAAGCAAACTACTTTGCAACCAGATTTAAACCCAGGATCTATGGCTAGCACTCTTTTCTCTCCTAAAGGGGCACCTAAAAGTAATTGCTTTAAATTTTTTGAGAAAACAAGAATTGCTGCTTCATCTGCTTTTTCTTTGGCGATTGACAACGCCTCATTAGCTAAAGAAGGAAATAATAAACGTTTAAAAGCATCTTTAATAGCCAATTGAATTTGCGGAGCACAGGTATTCTGAGTTCTAATAATCGTATCAGCTATTTTTTGAATAACATTGTCTGAATCGATTGCTATTTTTAGACGGATAAAACCTTCATTCTCTGCTCTTAAAATGGCTAACAACCTGTGAGATGGAATTCTCTTTAAAGACTCCTGCCAATCGAAATAATCTTTAAATTTCTGTGCTTTCTCTTCATTAATTTTACTTTTAATAATTGTAGAAGAAATAATAGCAAAACGTGCTAGTTGTTGTCGAATATTATTACGAATATCTGTACGTTCATTGATCCATTCTGCAATGATAAAACGAGCGCCCTCTAAAGCATCTTCTATAGTGTTAACTTTATTAGAAGTGTATTTTGAGGCAGTATGTTCTAGATCATTTACACGCTGACTCATAATCATTTTTGCCAAGGGTTCTAGACCTTGTAAACGTGCAGTTTCTGCTTTTGTCTTTCGCTTTTTCTTAAATGGAAGATATAGATCTTCCAAAGAAATTAAATCTCTTGTTCGAAGTATTTTTTGTTCTAATTCTGAGGTTAAAACTTGCAATTCTTCTAATACTTTTAAAATGGCTTTTTTTCGTTTTTCTAAGGCTTCAAAAAGTTCTTTAAACTTTACAATTTCACCAATTTGAACTTCATCTAAATTACCAGTCATTTCTTTCCGATATCGAGAAATAAAAGGAATAGTAGCATCTTCATTTAAGAGCACAATAGTATTTTCTATAGATTTAGAAGGTAGCTGTGTTTGCTGAATGATATATGGAAGAATTTGCATTATCTGATATGAATTTATTAAAATAAGAAACCTCACAAAACTGATTTTATGAGGGGGCTAATATACTTGTTATATTGAATTATTAAGAAATTACTTTCTCAAAAGCCACTCTTTTTGCATGATAATTTGTGTAAATTATTCCGCAATAGGTGTACCCTAGTTTTTTTATTAAAGCTTGCATGCCTAAATTTTTTTCATGGGTATCAATTTTTAAACTTTTAACATTTTTCTCTAGTAAATGTATGTGGAATTCATGAAACATAAACGTGGCCAAACCAAATTCTCTAAATTCCTTTTTGATGGCCATTCGATGCACTACTCCGTATTTTTCATTTTCATCGATATTCCAATTTCCATCAATAATTTTATAAGTTGGTTCTGGGTTTGTGGTAAACATTGCAGTTGCTATTACTTCGTTTTCATCATTTACAACCACATAACTTTCATTATTTTTAATATCATTCGCTACTTGTTCAGCATTTGGATATCCGTTTTGCCATTGGTCAATTTTTTGAGATGCTAAATATTCTTTGGCATCGTTAATAATGGCTATAATTGCAGGTATGTCCTCAAAAGTAGAAAGTTGAATCTTCATTATAAAAATTTTAAATTAAAAAAGCCACGAGCTCACAAAAGTAGTATTTGTGAATTCGTGGCTAAATTTAGTTTTTTATTTTTAAGCAGGAACTGCTTCTTTTTTATTTTTTTCCACTTCAGGAAACGTAACAATTTCTTGATTGTGTAAAATATCTTGAATGGTTTGTCTTTTTCTAATTAAGTAATCTTTTCCTTGGTGTACCATTACTTCTGCTGGTAAATAACGCGAATTATAGTTAGAGGCCATAGAGAAACAATACGCACCTGCATTGTGAAAACACAATACATCTTCCTCAGAAATTTCTGCAATTCTTCTGTTAGAACCAAATGTGTCGGTTTCACAGATATACCCAACAACAGAGTAATAACGATCTCTTCCTTTAGGATTCGAAATATTTGTAATATGATGATAAGAATCGTACATCATAGGTCTTACCAAATGATTAAAACCAGAATCTACATGCGCAAAAACCGTAGAGGTGGTTTGTTTTACAACATTTACTTTTGCAAGGAATACTCCTGCATCAGAAACTAAAAACTTTCCTGGCTCAAACATTAAGGTAATGTCTTTTCCGTATTCTACACAAAACTCATTGAATCTTTCTGATAATTGAACGCCTAATTGTTCAATATCTGTAGAAATATCTCCTTCTTTATAAGGTACTTTAAATCCGCTTCCGAAGTCGATAAAATCAATATCATCAAATTGTTTTGCAACATCAAACAAGATTTCTGTAGCACGTAAAAAAGTATCAATATCTAAAATATCAGATCCAGTGTGCATGTGAATACCGTTGATATTCATCCCCGTATTTTCTACAACACGTTTTATATGCGGAACTTGATGAATAGATATTCCGAATTTAGAATCGATATGACCCACAGAAATTTTAGAGTTTCCACCTGCCATGATGTGCGGATTGATACGCACGCAAACAGGAATTTCTGGATGTTTTTGTCCGAATAACTCTAAAATAGAAAGATTATCAATGTTTATTTGAACTCCTAATTTTGCAACCTCTTCGATCTCTTTTAAAGATACGCCATTTGGTGTGAAAATTATTTTTTTAGGATCAATTCCAGTCGTTAAACCCAACTGAACTTCTTGTATAGAAACAGTATCTAAACCGGCCCCAATATTTTTAAAAAACTTTAAAATATTAATATTAGAAAGTGCCTTTACAGCATAGTTTAATTTTAAGCTTTTTACAGTGCTAAAAGCGTCTGTTAATCTGTTGTATTGCGATTCGATTTTATCTGTATCATATACATATATAGGGCTTCCATATTTTTGGGCTAATTCTAAAAGTTGCGTTCTTTCCACGATAATTCTAATTTATTTTCTTCAAAAGTACTTAAATTGTTGCATAAACTCTGATTTGTTTAAAAATATAACATATTGTTTTATTTTGTGATTATTACATTAAAATTATCTTTACATTTTCTAATAAATGTTTTCTTTTAACCTTAAAAATCACACCCTGATTACTGAAGAATTTGGGCTAAATATAATTTATAAATTGGCAATTAATGCTGTTTTAAATTTCAGTTGAAATCATGTTGATAACTAATTGTAAAACTCATTTTATTTTTATCTGTTAAATCTTATTTTTACGAGTACTTCAAACCTAACAGCAGTTGCCAATTTATGAGTAAAGAAACAAAATACACAGAAGATAATATTAGATCTTTAGATTGGAAAGAGCATATAAGAATGCGGCCAGGAATGTACATTGGTAAACTGGGTGACGGTTCTTCTGCAGACGACGGAATTTATATTTTAGTAAAGGAAGTCTTAGATAATTCTATTGATGAATATGTTATGGGCGCTGGAAAGAATATCGAAATTTCTATACAGGGAACCAAAGTTACGGTGCGCGATTATGGTAGAGGAATTCCATTAGGAAAGGTAGTAGACGTTGTATCTAAAATGAATACCGGTGGAAAATACGATTCAAAAGCATTTAAAAAGTCTGTAGGTTTAAATGGTGTTGGTACAAAAGCAGTAAACGCACTTTCCTCATTTTTTAGGGTTGAATCTTCGCGTGATGGTAAATCTGCTTCGGCAGAATTTAGTCAGGGAAATTTAGAAAATCAAGATTTTTTAGAAGAGAGCTCTCGCAGAAAGGGAACTAAAGTTTCTTTTATTCCGGATGAAGAAATCTTTAAGAAATACAAATTCAGAAATGAGTATGTAGCAAAAATGTTAAAGAATTATGTGTATCTAAATCCAGGTTTAACAATCATTTTTAACGGAGAAAAATTCTTTTCAGAAAACGGATTGAGAGATTTATTAGAAGATAATAACAATCTAGACGATATGTTGTATCCTATAATTCATTTGAAAGGAGAGGATATAGAAGTTGCAATTACACATAGTAAAACACAATATTCAGAAGAATACCACTCTTTTGTAAATGGGCAACATACTACGCAAGGAGGAACCCACCAAGCGGCATTTAGAGAAGCATTAGTTAAAACGATTAGAGAGTTTTACGGTAAGAATTTTGAAGCTTCAGACATTCGTAAATCGATTATTTCTGCTATTGCAATTAAAGTGATGGAACCAATTTTTGAGAGTCAGACCAAAACAAAGTTAGGCTCTACAGATATGGGAGGAAAATTGCCAACGGTTAGAACTTATATTAATGATTTTCTTAAAACTAATTTAGACAATTACCTGCACAAGAATACTGACGTTGCAGACAGGCTTCAAAAGAAAATTGTACAAGCAGAAAAGGAAAGAAAAGAATTATCTGGAATACGGAAGTTAGCAAAAGATAGAGCAAAAAAATCGAGTTTACACAATAAGAAATTAAGAGATTGTAGAATTCATTTAGGAGATATTAAAAAGCAAAATTACTTAGAAACTACATTATTTATAACGGAGGGAGATTCTGCTTCTGGTTCGATAACAAAATCTCGTAATGTAAACACACAGGCTGTTTTTAGTTTAAAGGGGAAGCCTCTGAATTCCTACGGATTGAGTAAGAAAATTGTGTATGAAAATGAAGAGTTTAACTTGTTGCAGGCGGCTTTAAATATAGAAGATGGTCTAGAGGATTTGCGATATAACAATATTGTAATAGCAACAGATGCCGATGTAGATGGAATGCACATTCGATTGTTATTAATTACATTTTTCTTGCAGTTCTTTCCAGAACTAATCAAAGAAGGACATTTATATATTCTAGAAACGCCTTTGTTTAGAGTGCGAAACAAGAAACAGACTTTTTACTGTTATTCGCAAGAAGAAAAACGAGAAGCTATAGGGAAGTTAAAAGGGAAACCAGAAATAACAAGATTTAAAGGTTTGGGTGAGATTTCACCAAACGAGTTTGTCCATTTTATCGGAGATGATATTCGGTTAGACCCTGTAATGTTAGACAAAGAAATGTCTATTGAGCAAATGTTAGAGTTTTATATGGGGAAAAATACTCCAGATAGGCAGAAGTTTATCATTGAGAACTTAAAGGTAGAGTTAGACACTATAGAAGACGAAGGATAGACTATGAGCGAAGAAATAAACGAAAACGAACACGAAGAAGAATTATCAAACTTAGAAAGTCAGTCTGGCGCTTTAAATAACGATACAGAGGCTGTTGAGACCATCACTAAGATTACAGGAATGTATAAAGAGTGGTTCTTAGACTATGCTTCGTATGTAATTTTAGAAAGAGCAGTGCCATCACTAGAAGATGGTTTGAAACCTGTGCAGCGTAGAATTATGCATTCTATGAAAGACTTAGATGATGGGCGTTACAATAAAGTAGCCAATATTGTTGGGCATACGATGCAGTACCACCCGCATGGAGATGCATCTATCGCAGATGCAATGGTGCAAATTGGTCAGAAAGAGTTGCTAATAGACATGCAAGGAAATTGGGGAAATATCTTAACAGGAGATCGTGCAGCGGCCTCTCGTTACATAGAGGCTCGATTATCCAAGTTTGCGTTGGATGTTGTTTTTAATCCAAAAACTACCGACTGGAAAATGTCTTATGATGGTCGAAGAAAAGAACCGATTGATTTACCTGTAAAGTTTCCATTATTATTAGCGCAAGGTGCAGAAGGTATTGCAGTTGGGTTGTCAACTAAAATATTACCACATAATTTTATTGAGCTTATAGATGCTTCTATTAAATATTTAAAAGGGAAGAGTTTTAAAATTTTACCAGATTTTATTACCGGAGGAATTGCAGATTTTACCAATTACAACGACGGAAAAAGAGGAGGTAAAGTTAGAGTTAGAGCTAAAATAGCACAGCTTGACAAGAAAACATTAGTGATTAATGAAATTCCGTTTGCAACTACAACAACTTCGTTAATTGAAAGTATTATTAAGGCCAATGAAAAGGGGAAGATTAAGATAAAAAAGATTGAAGACAATACGGCAGCAGATGTAGAAATTTTGGTGCACTTGCCACCAAACGTATCACCAGACACCACTATTGATGCCTTATATGCATTTACGAATTGCGAGAATTCAATTTCACCATTGTCTTGTACTATTGAAGATAATAAACCTGTTTTTGTAGGGGTTTCAGAAATGTTAAAACATTCTACAGATTTAACTGTAAACTTACTTAAGAAAGAACTAGAAATACAATTAAATGAACTAGAAGAACAATGGCATTTTTCTTCTCTAGAAAGAATTTTTATAGAAAATAGAATCTATCGAGATATTGAAGAGGAAGAAACTTGGGAAGGTGTAATAAAAGCCATTGACTTAGGTTTACAACCACATATAAAACATTTAAAGCGCGCTATTACAGAAGAAGACATTGCACGTTTAACAGAAATTAGAATTAAGAAAATATCAAAATTTGATATTGACAAAGCAAAGCAGTTTATAGAAGGTTTAGAAGATAAAATAGCCGTTGTAAAAGAATATTTAAATAATTTAATTCAATATGCTATCGATTACTTTATGCGTTTAAAAAGTGCGTATGGTAAAGGAAAAGAGCGGAAAACAGAAATTAGAATTTTTGACGACATTGTTGCCTCTAAAGTAGCAATGAAAAATGCAAAACTCTATGTAAACAGAGAAGAAGGTTTTGTGGGTACCTCTCTAAAAAGAGACGAGTTTGTTGCAGACTGCTCAGATATTGATGATATTATTGTTTTTAGAAAAGACGGGAAGATGAGTGTTACGAAAGTAGACGCAAAGACTTTTGTTGGAAAAGATATTATTTATGTGGCTGTCTTTAAAAAGAAAGATAAAAGAACGGTTTATAATTTTATGTATAGAGATGGTGCAAAAGGCCCTTCTTACATGAAGCGCTTTAACGTAACTTCTGTAACACGAGACAAAGAGTACGATTTATCAAACGGAACGAAAGGATCTATTGTACATTATTTTTCTGCAAACCTTAACGGAGAAGCAGAGGTGGTAACCATTAATTTGCGCGCTGCAGGAAGTGTTAAAAAAATGAAATGGGATATTGATTTTGCAGATTTAGCTGTAAAAGGAAGAGCTGTAAGAGGAAATACAATTACAAAGTACACCATAAAGAGTGTAGATTTTAAGTCTGAAGGTGTTTCTACTTTAAAACCTCGTAAGATTTGGTTTGATGATGCGGTGCAGCGTTTAAATGTTGATGAAAGAGGAGAGTTGTTAGGCGAATTTAGAGCAGAAGACAAGTTGTTAATTATTACGCAAAGTGGAAAAGCTAAAGCAGTAAAACCAGATCTGGCAATGCATTTTGAAGATGATATGATTGTGCTGGAAAAATGGAAACCAAACAAACCAATTTCTGCTATTTATTTAGATGCAGATAAAGAACGTTATTATGTAAAACGTTTCTTAATTGAAACTTCAGAGAAAGAAGAAGTTTTTATATCTGAAAATTCAAAATCACGTTTAGAAATTATTGCTACAGATTACAGGCCAGTCGCAGAGGTTTTGTACTCTAAAAGAAGTATCAGAAATGAAACTGTAAATTTTGAAGATTTTATAGCAGTTAAAGGCATAAAAGCTCAAGGAAACCAATTATCTATAGAAAAAATAAAACAAGTTAATTTATTGGAATCTTTACCTTTTGAGGAACCAGAAGATGAGAAAGTAGAAGAAATAGAAGTGGTTTCAGAAGAAATTGTAGAAGAGAATATACTTCAAATTGAAATGCCAGAAACAGTAACTAAAAAACCTCTTTTAGAGGAGCTTTCTGTTGAGGAAAAAGCTAAAATAGCTTTGCAAAAATCTATAGAGAAAAAGAAAGCAGAGGAGCAAAAGCGTGATGATGAAAATCAGATAAAATTATTTTAAAACCATTATATTATGAAACGTAAACATTTGTTTTTGATGCTCTCTATTCTAGGTGTTTGCTATACATGGTATTATAATATACCTGTCTCTTATACACATCTCCGAGCCCACGAGACCTCTCTACATCTC
>CAJXTJ010000011.1 GCA_913061165.1 uncultured Polaribacter sp. | reverse complement strand
ATTTATTAATTAACTCAAATTTAGAAAAATAATCTATATTTTATGTTTTATATTGATTTTATTTCTATTTAATTGTTTTTTTGTAGTGTAAAAACTACTATTATGAAATTCAATCCTGCAAACAATATTCAAGATTTACAGTATTTTGGGGAATTCGGTGGCGTAAATCCATCAATCTCAGATTCATCTACTTATACCTTTATATCGGCAAAAACAATGCTCGATACCTTTGAAGGGAATACCGATGGATGTTATTTATATTCACGGCATTCTACACCTTCAAATTTATATCTTGGGGAAGCTTTAGCCGCAATGGAAGGCGCAGAAGCAGCAAATGTTGCTAGTTCGGGAATGGGCGCAATTACACCAACAATTTTACAAATTTGTGGTCATGGAGATCATGTGGTTTCTAGCAGAACAATTTATGGAGGTACTTATGCTTTTTTAAAGAATTTTACGCCTAGAATGGGTATTGAAACTACGTTTGTAGATATTACAAAATTAAATGCAGTTGAGGCAGCAATTACACCAACTACTAAAATAATTTATTGCGAGTCTGTAAGTAACCCGTTATTAGAAGTGGCAGATATTAAGGCATTATCAGTTTTAGCAAAAAAATATAATTTAAAGTTAATCGTAGACAATACGTTTTCTCCTTTATCAATTTCGCCAGTACAGTTAGGGGCAGATATTGTAATACATAGTTTAACAAAATTTATCAATGGCTCTTCAGATTCAATGGGAGGTGTTGTTTGTGGAACTTCAGAATTTGTTAATTCATTAAAAAGTGTTATTGATGGGGCAAGTATGTTATTAGGTGCCTCTATGGATTCTTTGCGTTCTTCATCGATTTTAAAGAACATGAGAACATTACATATTCGAATAAAACAGCACAGTATGAATGCTGCTTTTTTAGCAAATAAATTTGAGAAAGAGGGTTTAAAAACAATCTACCCAGGATTGGAATCACATCCTTCTCACGCACTTTTTAAAACCATGATGAATGTAGATTACGGTTTTGGAGGAATGCTTACAGTAGATGCCGGTTCTTTAGAGAAAGCAAATGCATTAATGGAAGTAATGCAAGAAAAAAACATAGGATATTTAGCGGTAAGTCTAGGGTTTTATAAAACATTATTTTCAGCACCAGGAACTTCTACATCTTCAGAAATACCAGAAGATGAACGAAAAGAAATGGGACTTTCAGAAGGTTTAATTCGTTTTTCTATTGGTTTAGATAATGATATCGAAAGAACTTATAAGATCATGAAAACATGTATGCTTGAAGTTGGAGTTTTATAGTGTTTTCAATTTAGAATTTAAGTTGAAGTGTATGAGGTGAAAATTAACGAGCACCTCATATATTTTTAGAATATAGGTAGTTTCTCTTCTTGTACCAGTGTTATAGAACTTGTAAGCAAATCAACCGAAAACAAAAGTGCAAGCACTGCACACAATAAAGAATGCATAAAACCTCGATGAAAAGCCATTGCCTGAATTTTATTAGTATATAATAACTTGCCAATAAAAACATCTAAATCTGTTATGGTGCAGCCAATGGCTCCAAATAATAAAGCTTTGTTTCCAACCTTTTTACTAAGCACAATTTTGCTACAAGCAGCACCTAAAACAATTTTAGTTAACGAGTCCATAAAACAAAAGTAAGGCAACCAATTCAATTTGCATAACTTCTTCTAAAAGCGTAACATTACAAGACAAAAAAATGGATGCAATGCAAGACGATAAAAATCTTTCAGAAATACAGATTGAAGATCAACAAATTATAGACAACAAAGAATTGAATTTATTGGAATCATTAATTCCGGTAGTAATTTTAATGTGCTTGTTGGCATATAATATCTTTTTTGTAGAAGGCCAAGAATGGTTTGGAGCATATACAAATCAGTATATTTTAATCATGGGAGGTTTTGTGGCAGCTGTTGTTGGATTTTTTAATAAAGTATCATTTGCTACTATGGTTGCCGAAGTTTGGGAAAACTGGAAAAGTGTTTTTGTTCCCATAATGATTTTGTTTTTAGTAGGAGCTTTGGCTGGGACATGGTTAGTGAGTGGTATTATACCTGCAATGGTGTATTACGGATTGCAAGTCTTAAGTCCCGAAATATTTTTACCAGCCTCCGTAGTTATAGCAGCAATTATTTCGATTGCAACAGGAAGTTCTTGGACCACTTCTGCAACCGTTGGTATTGCTTTGGTTGGTATTGGAAGTGCATTAGGCATTCCTACAGGAATGATTGCTGGAGCAGTGATTTCTGGAGCTTATTTTGGAGATAAAATGTCACCACTTTCAGACACCACAAACTTGGCACCCGCAATGGCAGGTACAGATTTGTTTACCCATATAAAATACATGTCTTTCACAACAGTGCCAACAATTTTAGTAACCTTGGTTGTTTTTGCTATTTTAAGCGGAACAATTGATACTTCTGGTAGTGCAGATATTAGTAATTTATTAGCTTCTATAGACAATACATTTCATATTTCTCTTTGGTTATTTTTAGTTCCAGGAATTGTAATTGCAATGATTTTAATGAAAACAAAACCACTAATTGCTTTAGGAACCGGTGTTGTTTTAGCAGCAGTTTTTGCGTTTATTTTTCAAAGTGATGTTTTAATAAGTTTGTCAGATTCTAAATTTGAGGCAATAATTAATTCGGTTTTAATAGATACAAACATAGAAACAGACAATGATAAATTATCAGAATTATTTTCTTCGGGTGGAATGAATGGGATGATATGGACAATTTTATTAATTACTTGTGCCATGGTTTTTGGCGGAGTGATGGATGCAATTGGAGCATTGGCAAAAATCACAAAAAGTTTGTTATCTGTAGCAACTTCTGTTTTTGGTTTATTTGCAAGTACTGTTGTAAGTTGTTTAGGATTAAATGCGATAGCATCTGACCAATATTTGGCATTGGTAATTCCTGGGAAAATGTTTAAAAAAGCGTATGAAGATAAAGGTTTGGCACCAGAGAATTTAAGTAGAACATTAGAAGATTCTGGTACGGTAACTTCGGTTTTAATTCCTTGGAATACATGCGGTGCATACCAATCTAGTGTTTTGGGAGTAGATGTTACAGACTATTTTGTGTATGCTATATTTAATTATTTAAGTCCGTTTACAACCTTATTATTTGCTGCTTTAAATATTAAAATCAGACAGTTGATTAAAAAATAAAAGACTGTTAAAGCTATAAAACATCAATAAATCACATTCCGTTTTTTGCAGTAAAAGCATTCCTACTTATAGGTTATTTTAATGTACATCAAATATGAAAAATATTCAAAGGTGCTAAGACAAACTTTTATTTATATGAGTTGAATAAATTGTGGTTATATAAACCAATTCCAAACCAGTCCAAAACGAATGGTTAAATCTCGATATGGATAATTAGGTGCAGAAAAGTAATTTTTATCAGTAAGACTAGAGGTAGCATTGTCTACTTTAAAATACAAACGGGTTCTTCGCACTTGTGCATTAAAGAAAACATCTATGGTAGGAAAGCCTATTTGCTCATCATTCTGAATTCTAAACTCTGCTAAAAGCGGATTGTAGGCATTTACATTGTACTTGGTAAAATACTTAAATGTAACTCCAATATTTACCAACATTGGTTTTCCTTTAAACCAATAATCTGTGTAGTAAAACGTATTTCTTGTTACAAATTCGGGCACTCTAAATACAGAACTTCCGCTACTTACATTTTGATACATTAACGTGTTGTCTAAAGCAAACTTCCCAAGTTTAAACTCTCTGTTCGCCTTTACCTTTAAGTAGGTAATTTGATTTGCAAATTGCTGAGGTTTACTTTCTTCATCAAAATAGGTGTAATTGTCTAAATTGGTAAAGTTTAAAGACGCATTTAACCACTTTGATTTTAAGTCAAAACCAATATCTCTTGTGTTTACATTACTAAAATCGTTTTGCCAATTATAGGCATCATACTCACTTTGATGCAATAGCGTATTAAAGTTTGGAGATTTAGAACTCAGTAATAACGTTCCTTTTACACTAAAAACACTGTCTTTTTCGTATACAGCTTCTCCTTTTAAGAAGTTTCCAGAGAGTCTGCCATTTCCAGGAGTTATACTTGCATCTGCATTTAGTTGAAAGTTTTTAATCTTAGCATTCCAATCTGCACCAAAAGAAATCGCATTTCCTTCTAGTTTTAATCTATTTACCGAGCTGTTACTATTCAGAATTGTGTCATAACCATAAGAATAGTTCGTAAAATTTGTTTTCGCTTTAAATTTTCCTAAAACATATTTAGAATTAAATTCTAAGTTTAATTCGTTACTGGTAATCTTACTTGTTGCTTTTTTATCTCTTGGGTTAGAAGAATTTGCTGTTCCAAAAAAAGCAGTATTTAGACTGCCTTGAATAAATTCATATGTTTTTTCTTCATTTGTAAGTATATGACCAACCTTAAGATTGCTAAAATCTTTATTGTTAATAGAATCTTTGCTTGAGAGTAACTTGTAACTTTGTTCAATATAAACTCTTCCACCATCAAACTGACTCTCAGAATCTGTTAGGTTTACATCTAAACGCGCTCTTGTATTGAAGTTAGGATCATCTTCTATAAAGTTCACTAGAGATTCTGCAGTTAAGCCGCCATTTTCTTGGTGAAAGAAATCTTGAGAAGTTAAATGACCCTTTATTTGATATTGATTTTTTTTAGTGCGGTATTGAAAAGTCCCTCTAAAATTACCATTACTTACTAAAGCTTGTCTATATGCTCCTAAAGAACGCAACCCTTTGTACGAAAGAGAAACATTTAATCTTTTAGAAAAGTTTAAGGTGAACAAGGCATCTAGCACTTGGCCCTGTTGTAAGCCAGTTCTGTAGAGTATTTCTGTAGTTGGTGTTGGTACCTCGAAATAGTCAATGTCGTCAATATTAAAATAACTTGCTTGTTTTGCAGAAAAACCAATGTCTGGAAATCGATATACATTATTAAAACTATACCCTAAATTATTTACTGCTTGTCCTTGATTATGAAATTCTAAAAATTCGAATAAATCTTTTCTTAGATAATTAAACTTATATTCTTTTTGAAGTGTAAGCGTAGTATCTATATAGGTTGTATCTCTTTTGTGTGAAATAATTTTATAATCTGTATACTTGGTTTTTCCAGATAAAGTAACCGTAGTGCTGCTAAAAGTATTTATAGAATCTGATTGTTTATTTGAATACTGCTTAAATTTACCGCGCTTTAGTTCTCTTTGCGAAAACAAGCCAGTTGAAATAAAAAGGCTAATTAATAATGCGAGTAGTATGTTACTTTTCATATAGAAATTCTTCGTCAACAAATGTAAAATAATTAAACGAAAATAGCAGTGAATAATTATTTTGAAAAACATAAATTACAAATGATTTTTTAAAAGTTCTTTTTTCTTCTTTATTTTAGAACGAATATCTAATAGAATTTTTCTTTTCTTTGTAGTATGTTACAACTAAATTATAGCGGGTTTTCTTTAGAGGCTGGCACAGACGAAGCGGGCCGAGGATGTTTGTCTGGCCCAGTGGTAGCAGCAGCTGTTATATTGCCAGAAGATTTTACACATCCTTTTTTAAATGACTCTAAACAACTATCAGAGAAAAAAAGGGAAGAAGTAAAACCATTTATTGAAGCACATGCAATAGCATATTCAGTTTCTTTTGTTTGGCAGCAAGAAGTAGATGAAATGAATGTATTGCAAGCCTCTATAACAGGAATGCATCGGGCCATTGCTGCTTTAAAAATTACCCCAGAATTTATTATTGTAGATGGTAATAAATTTAGAGATTATAAAGAAATTCCGCATGAAACCATTGTAAAAGGAGATGCTAAATATTTAAGTATTGCAGCTGCATCGGTATTGGCAAAGACATATAGAGATGCTTATATGGCGAAGATTCATAAAGAATTTCCAATGTATAATTGGGCAAAGAATAAAGGATATCCTACTAAAGAGCACAGAAATGCTATTAGAGCATTTGGTGCAACAGACTATCACAGAAAAACCTTTCGGTTATTGCCAGAGCAAATAAAGTTGAAAATATAAATTTAAAAGTATTTTTTCAGTTAAAACTTAAGCAAACCCATTTGAATTTTATTTAAATAGAATTTTCATTTATATTTAAATCATACATAAACTTTTTCTATTTTTACGTTCTAAATTTAGATGATGATTAAAAAAACACGCGCAGAAATTACCAAATGTATTCTTCATAAAGTAGCTAATAAATTTAACAGTGGGCAAAATGTTTTTTCAGATGAGTTAATTCGTTTTGATCAAGAAAGTTACGATTTAATGAAGAGTTTTTTACTAAAACCATTTGGCGCTTTAACGCAAAGTTATCGTTTTTCTCATCATGCAGATGTGCGTTTAAATGAGCTAAATAATTATGCTTCAGAAATTTTTAAAGAAGAAAGTTCTTTTGTAGAATATTCTAAAAACATTGTCAACCATTTATTTGAGCAATCTAATTCTGCACAAATAAAAACAGGAGATGTACTAATTGTTTTTATTGAAGGGATAGAGTATAAAGACGTCTTAACAGAGGCAATTGGTATTTTTAAAATTGAGAATAAGGTTGATTTTTTTCAAACATATTTAGACGATAATCAAAGTTTTGATGTGGTGGTTCAAAAAGGAATTTCAACAAAAAAAATAGACAAAGGTTGTTTGATTTTAAATACATCAGACACAGAAGGTACGGTTGTTTTATCTGTAGATAATAATAATTATGACGCACAATATTGGAGTAAGTATTTCTTAGGTGTAAAGCTTGCAGATGATCATAATTCACATACGCAGAGTTACTTAGAAATGTGTAAAGAATTTTCTGAGGAGGTTATTAAACCAGAATTAGGAATGCAACAACAAGGTAATTTTCTTGCAAATACGGTAGATTATTTTAAAGAAAACGAATCTGTAGATTATGCTACTTTTAAGGATGAGGTTTTTGAGGAAGAAAAACATAAAGAACAGTTTGATGAGTACAAAAAACACTTCGAAACTCTAAACGATGTTTTAATTAGAAATAATTTTGATGTCTCTGGAGTAGTGCTAAAGAAAGAAAAAAATAAACTAAAAACAGAAATAAAATTAGATACAAATATTAGTATTAAATTAGATGTAGATGCACCAGAAGCAGCTTCAGAATATTTGGAGAGAGGGTATGATGAAGAGAAAAAAATGAAGTTTTATAAAGTGTATTTTAACGAAGAAAAGTAATTTAGTTATTAGTTTACTCTTGACTTTCTTATAAACTATTAATCACAAATTCTTCAACCTCAAAAAGTACTTTAAAATGTTTTAAAATCTTCCCTTTTACTTCTTCTAAATCTAGCTTTTCACCCAATTCAGATTCCATAGAAGCTACTGCTTTTCCCCGAATACCACAGGGAATAATATTATCAAAATAACCTAAATTGGTATTTACATTTAGTGCAAAACCATGCATTGTTACCCATCGTGAAGAGCGTATGCCTAGAGCGCAAATCTTCCGAGCAAAAGGAGTGTCAACACCCAGCCAAACACCTGTTTCTCCAGTACTTCTCTCACCTTTTAAACCATATTCTGAAATGGTTAAAATTATAGACTCCTCAAGCAACCGCAAGTATTTGTGAATGTCTGTAAAGAAGTTTTCTAAATCTAAAATAGGATATCCAACAATCTGACCAGGACCGTGGTAAGTAATATCACCACCACGATTTATCTTGTAAAAAGTAGCTCCTTTTTCTTCGAGTTGCTTTTCGTTTAGTAATAGGTTGCTTAAATCACCACTTTTACCCAAAGTATATACATGCGGATGCTCAACAAATAAAAGATGATTGTCTGTTTCTAGGCTAAGGTTCTTTCTTCGGTTACCAATTTTTATAGCTACAATTTCTTGCAGTAATGCTGTTTGATAGTCCCAAGTTTCCTTGTAATCTTTTATAGCTAAATCTTTTAAAAGTATTTTTTTATTCATAACTAAAACAAAGGTATAATTTTTCGTTATATTTGACTTCTAATATAACTTTATTTTAAAAACTGAACCCCTTATGAAATTGAAGAAAAATTTTATTTTTACTTTATTATTTATTATTTTTATAACCAATAACCTTACTGCTCAAGATTTCTGGAAAAAAATCGATAATAATAGTTACGCTCAAAAAAAAGAAATCCACAAAATAAAAAATTTTCCTGAAGCATATAAATTAGCTTCTTTGGACTTAATTAGTTTTCAGAATTATGTAGACAATAAAACTTCAGAACAAAGAATTACTTTACCGAATACAAATGGTACTTTTTCTGAATTTAGTATTAAAGAGTCTTCTAATTTTAATATTGAATTAGCAAAAAAATTTCCAACAATAAAATCATATGCCGCTCAAGGAATCGATGATCCTACAGCTGTAGCTAAAATAAGTATTGGTACAGATGGGTTGCATGCAATTATTTTTTCGGGAAATGAAAGTACAATCTACATCGACCCATATTCTAAAGATAATAAAGATTATATTGTTTATAATAGAAGTAGTTTGGTTAATAAAAACAGCGAATTTAAGTGTGAGGTTGAACAGGCTTCAAATGCTGTAATTAATCAACAAAATTTGTCTCGGAATGCAAATGATGGGTTGTTAAGAACCTTTCGTTTAGCAATTGTTTGTTCTGGAGAATATGCACAATTTCATTTAACTCGGCAAGATGTTTCGAGTACAGCAACAGATATAGTTAAAAAAGCAGCAGTATTATCAGCAATAAATACTTCAATGACAAGAATAAATGGTGTTTTTGAAAAAGATTTAGGGGTGCATATGGAGTTAGTTGCCAATAATGAAGAAATCATCTTTTTAGATGCAGATAATGATAGTATTTCTGACGGTAGCGCTGGAGCTATGATAGGCGAGGTTCAAAGTATTTGTGATGCTTCCATTGGAGATGAGAATTATGATATTGGTCATATTTTTAGTATCGGTGGATCTGGCTTAGCAGGTTTAGGAGTAGTTTGTAGAACTGGTCAAAAAGCTCGTGGTGTAACTGGTATTAGCACTCCTGTGGGTGACCCTTATGATATAGACTATGTTTCCCACGAAATGGGGCATCAATTTGGTGCAAATCATACACAAAATAATGATTGCAATAGAAATGATAGCACAGCGGTAGAACCCGGAAGTGCCTCAACAATTATGGGGTATGCTGGTATTTGTGCTCCAAATGTTCAGAATAAAAGTGATGATCACTTTCATACAGTAAGTATTACAGAAATGTGGAATACCATACAATCTTCTGCTACTTGTGCTGTTGTATTTGACACAAGTAACGAAGCCCCTATTGCAGATGCAGGTGATAATTTTAATATTCCAAAATCTACTCCTTTTGTTTTAAGGGGCGCTGCAACCGATGCAGATGGAACGAGTAGTTTAACTTATAATTGGGAGCAGGTTGATGCGGAAGTTGCTACCATGTCTCCTTTACCAACAAATACGGAAGGACCAATGTTTAGATCATTGCGGTCTAAATCTTCACCAGATAGATATATGCCAGATTTATCAACTATTGTTAGTGGGAATACTTCTTCTACTTGGGAGGTTTTGCCTTCTGTTCCTAGAGATTTAAATTTTTCTTTTTTAGTTAGAGATAATAATGCAGGTGGTGGAAATACTGCAAGAGATAATGTAAAGGTTACCGTTACGGATGCAGAAGCATTTATGGTTACCTCTCAAAGTACTAACACTACTTTATATACAGGCTCTTCACGAGCAATAACTTGGGTTAAAGGTACCACGGATTTAGCTCCAATAAATTGTGAGAATGTAAATATTAAATTATCTATTGATGGGGGTCTAACTTTCCCTATCATACTAAAAGAGAATACACCAAATGATGGAACAGAGGATATTATTGTTCCAAATAGTGCAACAACATCTGCAAGAGTATTAGTAGAGGCTGTAAATAATATATTTTATAATGTAAATGCATCAAATTTTACAATAGATGCTACTACACCAACTTTTTTAGTGAATAATACTTCAGGAGAGAAAGGTGTTTGTAATTTTGGAAATGAAAGTGCTAGTTATAATTTAAATCTAGATTTCGTAAATGGTTTTTCAGAATCGGTTTCATTAACAGCATCTGGGCAACCTTCTGGAGCTAGTGTGGTATTTAGTCCTGCAACAGTTAATAGTGACGAAAATGTAGTTATGACTGTTACGAACCTTGACGGCGCAACTGCTCAAATGTACACAATAAACGTGCAGGCAACTTCTAAAACTTTAACACAAAGTGCAAATGTAAATTTAAACCTAAGTGGACAAGTAGCTAGTTTATTAACATTAGTTTCTCCAGCAAATGGAGTAATAAACACGAGTTTAACTCAGACGCTTTCATGGGATGAAGATTCAAATGCAACCTCTTATGATATAGAAATTGCATCGGATGCTAATTTCACAAATTTACTTTACAGTGATAATGTTACTGTAAATTATTATGTACCTGCAAACCTCATAGAAGCCACCTTATATTACTGGAGGGTTATAGCTAAAAATAATTGTAGTGAAAGTAATTATTCTAGTACATTTAGCTTTACAACTATAACTTGCACAGCATGTCTATCTAAAGGTAATACAAGTTCTGAAATTAGTACAACTTTGGTGAATTTTCATGAAATTAATAACGCTTCAACAAAAGAGGGAGGGTATAGTGACTACAAAATGTTAAGTACTACGGTTAAACCTAATGAAGTGCACAATCTGAGCGTAAACACAAACACGGATGGGTTTAATAGAGTTCAGGTAAAGGCTTGGGTAGATTGGAATCAAAACTGTTCATTCGACGATGTAGGTGAAGAATATGATTTAGGTTTTTCATTTTTTACAAATAATAAGCCGACAGATATTGGTTCTTTATCTATTACCATTCCTTCGAATGCAAATTTTGGTTCAACCGTAATGAGAGTTTCTACTAAATATACTAGTGCAACAAATTTAGTTTATCCAACTTCATGTGGGTTAGATTTTAATGGTGAGGTAGAAGATTATACCATAATTATAGAAGATGCAACAGCTTCTATAGAGAATATTTATTTTGAAGGATTTAATTTATATCCAAACCCAACAAAAGGAGAATTTACACTAAACTTGACATTAGTAAATACAGATAAAGTCTCATTGCAATTATATGACGTAAGAGGAAGATTAATTGATGAGAAAAATTATTATAATACAGTTACAAACTTCTCTGAAAGTATATTTTTTAAAGAAGCTTCTTCTGGGCTTTACTTGTTAAAAGTAATCAATGGTGCATTGCAAACTACTAGAAAATTAATAATTAAATAAACTAAATATTTAACCAATAGGTTAATTTTAAATTTAATGATTTAAACCTAGGAGTAAAACTATTAGAAAAGTAGTTGTCATTGTATACGATAAAAAGATCTGAAAGCGGAGCAAAACGCCATTGTAACCTTGTGTTAACTCCTATGTTTTTTTGCTGACTGCTATATTGAATAAATGTAGACCAAAAAATACTTTTGTTAAAAGTAAGGTCTATTTTAGGCCCAATTAACCAAATAGAAGCATCTGGATAAGGATATGGAAGGTTTATTTTATCATAATTAATCTGAAGAGAACCTGAAAACTTAGGTTGAATTCTCCATGCTAAGTTAGCTTCAAAAGAATATTTTTCACCGTTAAAAAAAGTTCCTATGGATGGTTCTATTTGATAAGATAGCGTTTTTCTTTTATCTGACCTGTACCCTAAACTAACCGTTGTGTATTTATAACTACTGTCTATGGGTAAAGCGATTGCCTCATCTGTTCCTGTAGGGTCAAACGCACTAAAAAGATACGTAAAACGATTGTACATTTCTGCTGTGAATTCTCCTGTGTTTTTAAAATTTGCTTTCCATCTGCTGATTACTGCATAATCAGAGTTTTTAAAATTTAAATCTGGTTTCCAAATAAAAATTGGGGTTATAGAAAAACTATGTTTTTGAATTGTACTTTCTATTGGCCAAAAAGTACGTTCTATTTTAGGTGTAATTTTAAAAATATCTGTTCTTCTAAGAAAGCCTAAATCAGATTTATAATTATCTCCAACATAAACACCACTTAATCTTACATTAAAGTATCTTTCAAAATACTGAGTAGAAAAGCCGACAGAATAATTTTTATCTTTTACGCCTTGAGAGAAAGATTTATGTAAGAAATATTTTCCTACCCATGTATTATCCTCAGATGCAAGACGATAATCTAATCCAATAATTCTATTGTATTTGTCTTCATCTGCGAGAAAATCGTATTCTTTTGTAGCCTGCTTGTTAATAAACATTACGCTTATATTAGATCTCTTAAATACTTTTTGCTGAAGCGTAATAACTGCATTATTTACAGTAGGAATTTCATTTTTAATATCTTCTGCAGTTTGCATTGTTAATAAACCAACTCTTAAATCGTTATTTACTTTACCACTTAGTCTTACTCCTCCAATAATATTACTCTCTATTATATTGCCATTAGCGTCTTGTGCAATACCAATTCTTCTGGAGAAAAAAGGATTAGAATCTCTGTTATTTCCAAAATCTGCAAAAAGATCACTATTTTCAATAAAAAATTGTCTTCTTTCGGGTAATGAGATTTCAAAACGAGTTAGGTTTGTAACTTGTTGGTCTACTTCTACTTGAGAGAAATCTGGATTTATAGTTACATCTAAATTTAAACTATTACCAATAGTAAACTTTGCATCTCCGCCAAACTTTAAATCTGTTTTTGAAATATCATTTTCAAAATCTTTGGCTGTAGTTGTATTTACATATGGTATTATAGAAACAGGAGTTTTAGATTGGCCTAAGGGTTTTTCAAAAATCATTTCACCCATATATGCCAAGTTAAATATAAATTGATTTTGAGGTATATTTACCCAAGTATTTCTTACATTATCCTGTGTATCAAATTGGTAACTGTTAAATCTCCATTTCGTTTCACCCTCTCTATATTTAAAAGCTGATAAAGGAATAATCATTTCTGCGACATAGTGATCTTCTTTTATAGCTGTTTTACATTTCCATTTAGTATCCCAAGCCATTGTAAAACCTCTTAATTCAGAGCCACCTCCAGAAAGCAGCATTTCTCTTTTTATCCCGAAGGGGTTTGTCCCAAAAATAAAGGCATTTGTACCGTCATTAAATGTATCGAAAAGTAATGTGATATTGTCACTACCGCCGGCACTAAAATCTCTTCTAAGCGAAGGAATTATAAAATCATTTGCCAACGCATTTACTTTTATACCAACATACAGATTGTCATCATCAAAAAGAAATTTAATAGTGGCTTGTTGTTTTGCTTGTATGCTATCTAAAGGGAAATATTGCCAAAAACCTGAAGCACCTTTACTGTTTTGCCATACCTCTTCATTAAGATTTGCATCTAAAATGATTGGTTTTTCTATATAGTTAACAAATACAGATTTTTTGGTTGTTTGAGAGAAACTTTGTACAGCTAAAAATAATGTGATAAAAAATAAAATATCTTTCAATAATTAAAGTTTTTTTTGCAATTCAAATATAATAAAAAACCTCTTATTATTTAAACGAACTATTTTCTAACTAGTTTAAATAGAGGAATTTTTAATTATTTATTTAAATTATAGCACATAAAAAAACCGTATCAATTTTGATACGGTTTTTTTAAAAATAATTCATGATTTATCCTAAAAAAGGATATTTATAATCTACTGGAGAAATAAAAGTTTCTTTTATCAATCTAACAGAAGTCCAACGCAATAAGTTTTGTGCAGAACCCGCTTTGTCATTTGTACCAGAAGCTCTAGCACCACCAAATGGTTGCTGACCAACAACTGCACCAGAAGGCTTGTCATTAATATAAAAGTTTCCTGCCGCATTTTCTAACGCTTTAGAAGCTTGTTCAACAATATATCTATCCTTAGAAAAGATAGCCCCCGTTAATGCATATTCTGTAGCTTCATCAACTAACTTTAAAGAAGCTTCCCAATCTGCATCTTCATATACATACACAGTCATTACTGGGCCAAATAACTCTGTACACATTGTTGCGTACTTTGGAGAATTACTAACAATTACTGTTGGCTCTATAAAGTAACCAACAGACTTATCATGATTTCCACCAATAATAATTTCTGCGTCTGTATCTGTTTTTGCAGCATCTATATAGCTTGCAATTTTATCAAAAGAACCTTCATGGATTACTGCATTTACAAAGTTTGAAGTGTCTTCTGGAGAGCCCATTTTTAATTCACTTGCTTGTGCAATTAAATGTTTCTTAACTTCTGGCCAAAGTGATGCAGGAATGTAAGAGCGTGAAGCAGCAGAACATTTTTGCCCTTGGTATTCAAAAGCACCTCTCGTCATTGCCGTAGCAACTTGCAAAGGGTTTGATGAATTGTGTACCCAGATAAAATCTTTTCCACCAGTCTCTCCAACAATTCTTGGGTATGTTTTATAGGTGTGAATATTATTTCCAATTTGTTTCCATAATTCTTTAAAAACATGAGTAGAACCTGTAAAGTGTAATCCAGAGAAATCTGGAGACGCTAATACGGTATCAGAAATCATAACAGGATCTCCATAAACTACATTTATAACACCATCTGGTAAACCAGCTTCTTTAAATAAATCTACAATTACTTGTGCAGAATATGCTTGATGATCTGAAGGTTTCCAAACAACAACATTACCCATTAAAGCAGCAGATGCAGGTAAATTTGCAGCAATAGATGTAAAGTTAAAAGGAGAAATTGCATATACAAAACCTTCTAAAGGTCTGTATTCAACTCTGTTCCAAACTCCTGGTGAAGATGCTGGCTGATCTTTGAAGATATCAGTCATATACTCTACGTTAAATTTAAAGAAATCTATCATTTCACAAGCAGCATCAATTTCTGCTTGGTATACGTTTTTAGATTGTGCAAGCATGGTTGCAGCATTCATTCTTGCTCTATAAGGTCCTGCTAATAAATCAGCAGCTTTTAAAAAGATAGAAGCACGTTCCATCCAAGAAACACTAGACCAAGCTTCTCTTGCAGCCAAGGCTGTTGCAATTGCCTCATCTACATGTTTTTTGTCTGCAGTATGGTATTGTCCAACTACATGTTTGTGATCATGAGGAGGTGTAATATTTTTTGTATTTCCTGTTCTAACTTCTTTTCCATTAATATGCATTGGCACATCAATATTGCTGTTAAACATTGCTTTATAGGTAGCCAATACTTCTTCTCTTTCTGGAGAACCTGGAGCGTATCCTTTTACGGGCTCGTTCACTGCTTTTGGAACATTAAAAAATCCTCTTGCCATTTTGTAATCGTTTTAAATGTTTATAATTAAATAACCATTCCTATTCTACCTTTATCCTTTCGAAGATCCGAAAATTCAGCGTGGGAAAGAAATCATCCCGAAGTTGCACAAAAGTAATGAATTTTATTAAAAAGCGACTTTATTTTTCAATAAGTATCCTAAAGATAATTCATAATAAATTTAATAGAATTGTAAAATATTGAAGTGTCTGAATTCTAGTAACTATTTAAAAGTCAGTTAGTATTTGTATTTTTTTTAATTTAATAAAACCGGGATCGATAATTGAAAAGTAGGTACATACACTTTAAATTGTTCGTAGGTTTCTAAATTTATCATTGTATAAAAACCTTTCATTGCACCGAGGTTAGATTCTAAAAAACAACCAGATTTGTACGTATAATTATCATCCGGTAATAAAGTTGGTGTTTGTCCAACAACACCCTCTCCACTTAAAATTTCTGTTCCGTTTAAAGAGTCATAAATTGTCCAGAATCTATCCGTTAACTTCACGGTTTCTAAACTTCTATTCTCTATTGATATGGTGTAAGAGAAAATATAGTACAGTTTATTATTTCGATAACTGGTGCCGTTATAGTTTGTTTCTACAGATATTTTTATGCCTTTAGTAATTTGTTGAATCATACGTAAGTAAATATAGCTTTTTTGACTTGAATTTACAAATCAAATTTTTAATTATCTATTTTGATTGAAATATCCTTGTCCAACGCCAATAACACGGTCATACAAACTTCCTGCAGCTTTGTAATATACAAGCACTGTATATTCATTTTCGGTCTGAAAGAAAGTACCATTTATCTCATTTGTATTTACAATATTATCTGCACCAATGGTAGCAAAAGTATAGTTGTAAAAACCTTGTTTTAGCAAGATACTACCTGTGTAAGTTTGTTTTTTTGGGTTGTAATACATCTTGTTGCTATCAGAAATAGAAAAATCGTTAAAAGCGCCAAAAACGTGCACTTCTTTTTCTTTAAATGGTTTGGCTACTTCTAATGTAAAATGCATTAAAGCGTAATCTGCTTCTGTGTTGTTGTCGTTGCCTTCTAAGGTTCTAATCGCAAATTGACCATTGATATCTGGGCTGTAGGTGTATGCTATAAAAGGATTATACATAGAAGGATATAGATAATGATTGAAGACATCTTCTTTTGTAATTTTTACAATGTTTAAGCTTCTATTTCTAATAATTTTACTGTCAAAATTTAGGTATTCATTTCCTCCCCAAAAATTTGTCTTGTTGGTGTACGTGTATAAAAGTTGATTTGGTTTAAAAAAAGTAGGTTGTAGGTTGCTTATAATTTCATTCCAATTATTGTTTTTAATAATGGCTACATTAATTTCTTGGTTTGGGTTGTTGATACGAATACCTGGATGATTGATAGAAAACTGAATAGTCTGTTGCGTATTAACTGTTTTTATATTTCTACTTCTTTCTACAGAAACGGCAATGGTTGACTTTTTTTCATACAATACAAACCTCCTTGTAAACACAACCTCATCATAGGAGTTTAAAACAGATAAAAGATAATTACCGCTTTTGGTAATAACAGTATTTATATTTGGTATTTGAACACTATAGTGCGTGTAGTTTTGTAGTGTATTAAAGGAGTTGGTTACATTTATAATGTTGTTTTGATCAAAACCATTTATAAACTGACTCGAAAGCAACCTGCTTTTTTGCCAATCATGTGTCATGTGTTCTATTTTATACTGGTATTCTTTGCTATCTGCATCTAAATCATCAAAAGATAATTCTAAGACAGTTCCTAAAGGAACTATAGCTATAAAAACATTTTCTTGCAGTGGTCTTAGTTGAATGGACTTTATATTTTGTGCATTTAAAGAAGTAATTAAAAGCAATAAAAGCCAAGTTATTTTTTTTTGCATTTTTTGTTATAGATATTTATCAAAAATAGGAAAATTAATAGATACATTATTCTTTACAAATGAGATAACTGTTTTTATTCTAAATTAATTATTCCGGATAAACATCCTTAAATTTAAAGAATATGGTTTTTTTAGAGACCATTTCTAAGGCTTTAGTAATACTTATTATTTTTTTTGCAAAAGGGTGTTTTGTTTTCTAGAATAAAACTATTTAGAACAAATATAAATAAGAATATTTAACTAAGATTAACTGTTAATTATATCAGTCCCCATTCACAAAATCTTTAAATTTGCATGATTTTTTTAGATAACTAAACATTCCAATTTACTATGTCAAAAGACATTCGTATTAAAAAAGGCTTAGATATTAAGCTGGTTGGCGTTGCCGAAAAAAACACTACTAAGAGTTCTCAAAGTAGTGTCTACGCAGTAAAGCCAGAAGATTTTCACGGAATTACGCCTAAACTTGTAGCCAAAGAAGGAGCAGATGTAAAAGCAGGGGATACACTTTTTTATTCAAAAAGTGACGAGCGCATTTTATTTCCAAGTCCGGTTTCTGGAAAAGTTACTGAGGTAATTCGTGGCGCAAGAAGAAAAGTATTAGCAGTAAAAATTGCGGCAGATACAACGCAAGTTTATAAAGATTTTGGAACTAAAGATGCAGATGCAATGTCTGCAGAAGAGGTTAAGAATCATTTATTAGCTTCAGGTTGTTGGCCATTTGTAAAGCAGCGTCCTTATGATGTTGTTGCAAATCCGAATCAAGCACCAAAAGCAATTTTTATTTCTGCCTATGCAAGTGCACCTCTAGCAGCTGATTTAGAATATACTTTAGCGGGAAAGGAAGCAGAATTGCAAGCGGCAATAACAGCTGTTTCTAAATTAACAGAAGGTTTAGTGCATGTCTCAGTTGGGGCAAATACTACTTCTCCTTTGGCTAATTTAAAGGGAATAGAATTACACAAGGTTTCAGGACCACATCCATCAGGAAATGTAGGTACACAAATAGCAAAATTAGATCCTATTAATAAGGGTGAAGTTGTTTGGGTAATTACACCACAAGATTTAGTAGTTATTGGTGAGTTGTTATTAACCGGAAAACTAAACGTAAGCAGAACAGTTGCTTTAACAGGTTCTCAGTTTAGTAAGCCAGCATATGTAACTGCAATCTCAGGAGCTTCCATTGCAGATGTAACTGCAAATAACTTAAACGATGACAATACAAGAATTATCAGCGGAAACGTACTTTCTGGAAAGGAAGTAAAAGCAGATGAGTTTTTGGGGTATTATGACAATCAGATAACAGCAATACCAGAAGGAGACGATTATGAATTTTTTGGATGGAATAAACCAATCTTCAATAAAATATCTACTTCTAGAGCATTGACTTTCTCTTGGTTAACACCAAAGAAAAAATACGACCTAAACACCAATACAAATGGTGAACATAGAGCTTTTGTAGTAACAGGTTCTTATGAAGAAGTATTTCCTTTAGATATTTATCCGATGCAATTATTAAAAGCATTTATGTATAAAGATTTAGATGAAATGGAAGCTTTAGGAGGCTATGAAGTTGCGCCAGAAGATTTTGCTTTAACAGAATTTGTTTGTGTATCTAAACAACCTCACCAAAAGATAATTCGCGAAGGTTTAGATTTAATGAGAGAAGAATTAGGATAAGATTATGAGCTTAAAACAAAACTTACACAATTTAAAAGAGAAATATAAAGGAACCAAAATGGCACCTGCGTTTAACGCAATTCATACTTTTTTATATTTACCGAACGAAGTTACTCACGTAGGAGGAACTCACATTAAGGCAGCAGATGACTTAAAGCGTACAATGAATATTGTAATTATGGCTTTAATACCTTGTTTGCTTTTTGGAATGTTCAATGCAGGTTATCAACATTACGCAGCCATCGACAACTCTTTAAGAGCAGATGTATTGGCTAACTTTTTTACGTTTGATAATCTATGGATTGGAATTATAAAAGTATTACCACTTGTAATTGTTTCTTACGGAGTTGGTCTTTTGGTAGAATTTATTTTTGCAGTTATAAAAGGGCACGAAGTTGAAGAAGGATATTTAGTAACAGGAATGCTGGTTCCATTAATTGTGCCTGTAGATACACCATTATGGATGTTGTCAGTTGCGGTTGTTTTTGGAGTTGTAATTGGTAAAGAAGTATTTGGAGGTACAGGAATGAATATCTTAAATCCTGCTTTAACTATTAGAGCATTCTTATTTTTTGCATATCCAACATGGATGTCTGGAGATAAAGTTTGGGTATATGACGCTGTGAATAGAACTGGAACTGCAGATGCAATTTCTGGTGAAACTATTTTAGGTAGTTATGCGCAAAACCAAGAAGTAATGTATTCTACATTCGATAAGTTTATGGGATTCATTCCGGGTTCTGTGGGAGAAACTTCTACCTTTTTAATATTGATAGGAGCTGCTATTTTGATTTTTACAAAAATTGGAAGTTGGAGAATTATTCTTTCAGCATTTGTAGGAGCTGCAGTTATGGGTTTAATATTCAACCAAGTGGTTGCCGCAGATATTATTACAGAATCTAGTAAGTTTTATGGTTTAATGAACACCGTTTGGTGGGAACACTTAACCATTGGTGGTTTGGCATTTGGAGCTGTTTTTATGGCGACAGATCCGGTTACTGGTTCACAAACAAATAAAGGAAAATGGATTTATGGTTTCTTAATTGGTTTTATTTCAATTATGATTCGTGTATTTAATCCGGCCTATCCAGAAGGTGTATTCTTAGCAATTTTGTTAATGAATGTATTTGCACCAACAATAGACCATTATGTGGTTCAAGGAAATGTAAAGAAAAGATTAAATCGTACTAAAGTTAAAACTGCCTAATTATGAGTAAGAGAACAGATAGTAATGGATATACAATGGTGTTTGCTGTAATAATGGTATTCGTTGTTGGTTCTTTGTTAGCCTTTTTAGCTTCGTCTTTAAAGCCTGCTATTAAAGAAAATGAGAGAATAGAAAAGCAGCAAAATATTTTGTATGCGATGGGTGTAAATGAAAATGATGCCTCTAATGCAAATTTTGTTTCTACAAAAATTGCAGGTGCAGAATTTAAGAAATACATCAAAAAACAATTGGTTTTAGAAGGAAACAAAGTTTCTGAAAGTCAAGATGCATATTTAATTGATGTTAAAAAGCAGCAAGCAAATGCAAAAGATGGTAAAGTAAGAAAGTTGCCTTTGTTTGTTGGAGAAAAAGAAGGTAAAACATTTTACGTAGCACCAATTAGAGGAAAAGGGCTGTGGGATGCAATCTGGGGATATGTTTCTATGGATGAAAATATGGTAGTACAAGGTGCTTATTTTGATCATAAAGGAGAAACGCCAGGTTTAGGAGCCAACATAAAACAGCGTTATTTTATGGATGATTTTATTGGAGAACACCTAATGACAGCAGCAGGAGTATTCAAAGGGATTACCGTAAAAAAGGGGAATAACGATGCAGTTAATGAAGATAAAACAGATTACGAAGTAGACGCAATTGCTGGTGCAACAATTACCGGTGATGGTGTTTCTGCCATGATAAAGAAAGATTTATCATTATATGTGCCTTACTTTAAAAATTTAAAAAAATAATTTATGGGACTTTTATCAAAAAGAGACGCAGCATTACTTACAGACCCATTAGCAGATAACAACCCAATTACTATACAAGTATTAGGTATTTGTTCTGCTTTAGCAATTACAGCAGAATTAAAAGCTTCTATTGTAATGGCAGTATCTGTGCTATTTGTATTAGGTTTAGGAAACGTAGTTATCTCTTTAATGAGAAATATTATACCTTCAAAAATTAGAATTATTGTACAGTTAATTGTGGTTGCTACTTTAGTAATTATTGTAGATTTAGTGCTAAAAGCATTTGCTTACGAACTAAGTAAAACACTCTCGGTTTTTGTAGGGTTAATTATTACAAACTGTATTATTATGGGACGTTTTGAAGCATTTGCTTTAGGAAACGGACCGTGGAGAGCTTTCTTAGATGGTATCGGAAACGCAGTTGGATATGGTGTCATTTTAATCGCAGTTGGTTTTTTTAGAGAACTTTTAGGTTCTGGTACTTTGCTAGGTTTTAAAGTTTTAGGAGATCCAATAGAGAAGTCAGGTTTGTATGCAATAGGATATGAAAATAACGGATTTATGTTACTATCGCCAATGGCATTAATTGTAGTTGGTATTCTTATTTGGATACAACGTAGCAGAAATACAACATTAATAGAAGAAAACTAGAAAAAGTAAGCAGTTTTCAGTCGCAGTTTGCAGTTAGATGCGAACTGAATATTGAAACTGGATACTGAAAACTCAAAAAATATGGAACATATAGAATTATTTTTCAAGTCGATATTTATAGACAACATGGTATTTGCAACCTTCTTAGGAATGTGTTCTTACCTTGCGGTATCTAAAAAAGTAGCTACAGCTGTTGGTTTAGGAGCTGCAGTAATCTTTGTATTAGCCGTAACCGTGCCTTTAAACTGGTTGTTAGATCAGTACATCTTAAAAGACGGTGCATTGGTTTGGTTAGGACCAGAATATGCAGATTACGATTTAAGCTTCTTGTCTTTTATTATGTTTATTGCAACCATAGCAACTATGGTGCAATTGGTAGAAATAATTGTTGAAAAATTTTCACCATCATTATATAATTCGTTAGGTATTTTCTTACCATTAATTGCAGTAAACTGTGCAATTTTAGGGGGAAGTTTATTTATGCAATCTAGAGAAATTCCTTCTTTAGGCTTGGCTTTAACATACGGTGTTGGTTCTGGAATCGGTTGGTTTTTAGCAATTTTAGCAATTGCAGCAATTCGTGAAAAAATTAGATATTCAAGTGTTCCACCTGCATTAAGAGGTTTGGGAATTACGTTTATTATTACAGGACTAATGGCAATTGGTTTTATGAGTTTTGGTGGAATGTTAACTGGTGGAGATGAAGAAGTGAAGCCAGCTGCAGCACCAGAAGTTGTTATCGAAAAAGTACAAGAGAAAGTAGAAAAAGAAGTAATCGCAAAAAATACTAAAAGGATACAATAATATGATTTTAGCAGCAGGAACGTCAGGAACAATTATAGCAACAGTTGCAGCCTTTTTATTGATAACTCTGTTATTGGTAAGTTTGTTATTGTTTGTAAAACAAAAATTATCACCATCTGGTCCTGTAACCATTATGATTAATGGTGAAAGAGAAATAGAAGTAGCTTCAGGAGATACTTTGTTAACTACTTTAGGAAGTAATAAAATTTTCTTACCATCTGCATGTGGTGGTGGTGGAACATGTATTCAATGCGAATGTCATGTAAACGAAGGTGGAGGTGAAGCGTTACCAACAGAATTACCGCACTTTTCTAGAAAAGAATTAAAAAGTGGTGCACGTTTGGCTTGCCAAGTAAAGGTAAAACAAAACATGAATATCTCTATTCCAGAAGAGGTTTTTGGGATTAAGAAATGGGATGCAGTTGTTGTTAGAAATTACAATGTAGCCTCTTTTATTAAGGAATTTGTGGTAGAAATTCCTGCAGATATGGGATATAAAGCAGGTGGATACATACAAATTGAAATTCCTCCTTGTGAAGTGAAGTTTGCAGATATGGACATTACAGCGCATCCAGAAGAGCACGATACTCCAGATAAATTTAAAGCCGAATGGGACAAGTTTAAACTAAGACCATTGGTAATGAAAAATAAAGAAACAATAGAAAGAGCGTATTCTATGGCTTCTTATCCTGCAGAAGGAAGAGAAATTATGTTAAATGTACGTATAGCAACACCTCCGTTTGATAGAGCAAAAGGTGGCTGGATGGATGTAAATCCTGGAGTTGCTTCTTCATATATATTTGGTTTAAAGAAAGGCGATAAATGTGTAATTTCAGGACCTTATGGAGAATTCTTCATTAATGAATCTGAAGCAGAAATGTTATATGTAGGTGGTGGAGCAGGTATGGCACCAATGCGTTCTCACTTGTATCATTTATTCAGAACCTTAAAGACAGGTAGAAAAGTAAGTTACTGGTATGGTGGACGTTCGAAAGCAGAATTATTTTATTTAGAACACTTTAGAGCTTTAGAAAAAGATTTTCCTAATTTTAAATTTTACATTGCATTATCAGATCCATTAGAAGTAGATAACTGGTCGGTTAAAAAGGACATCAATGATGAAGATGGAGATGGTTTTATAGGATTTATTCACAATTGTGTAATCCAAAATTATTTGGATCATCATGAATCACCAGAAGATATTGAATTGTATTTCTGTGGACCACCATTAATGAACAATGCAGTTCAAAAAATGGGAGAAGACTTTGGTCTTGCCGATGAAAACATTCGTTTTGATGACTTTGGAGGATAAGCCTTTTATCATCATAAATAGGGTTGAGAAATTTTAAATTATAGAAGACCGATTCAGAAATGAATCGGTCTTTTTGATACACCAAAAATTAGTAGTTTTTTACTATAATATATTGCAATGAATTGGATTTTTTATCTTCTTATTTTAATAAGTATTTTAGTGATAATTGGTACTTTTCTTTATTACTATCAGGAGCGATTGATTTTTTTGAATGGGAAAAAGTTAGAAAGAGCATTTCTATTTAAATTTTCAAATAATTTTCAAGAGATTTTTTTAAAAACAAAAGATGGTCAGGAGATAAACGCGTTGCATTTTAAATTAGAAAAGCCAAAAGGTGTTGTATTATTCTGCCATGGTAATTCAGGAAATCTAGAAAAATGGGGGACAAAAGTTTCTTTATTTTTAGATTATAATTATGAGGTTTTTGTTTTTGATTATCGAAAATATGGCAAAAGTACAGGTTGTTTCAATGAAACAAGAATGTATCGTGATGCCTTGCTAATGTATGACTATTTAAAAAGCACTTTTAAAGAAGAAAATATAGTGGTGTATGGTTTTTCTTTAGGAAGCACATTCGCTACTAGAATTGCAGCTGTAAATAAGCCAAAAGAATTAATTCTAGAAGCGCCATTTTTTAATTTCATAAAAGCAGTGAAATTTTATTCAAAATTTACTCCAGTCTTCTTATTAAAATATACGTTTAGAACAGACTTAGATATTGTAAAGGTAACCTCACCAATTACTGTTTTTCATGGCAATAAAGACAAGACTACTTCCTTTCAAGATTCTAAAAGATTGTTAGCATTAAACAGGTCTGTAAATAATAGATTTATTGAAATAGACGGCGGTACACATCATAATATTCGAAACACTAAATTGTATCTTGAAAAGTTGCAAGAAATTTTAAACGTTCCTATTTTCTAAATAATATATATTGTATTTTTGAATTCTTATAAATTGATATGAAGCGTTTAGAAAAAATTTTAAAGGAGAAAAAATATATTAAAATTCCTTTAAAAAGAATCGCAACAAATCATTTAGAATTAAAAGCAAAAATTAACGGAGTAAAAGGCCGCTTTATTTTAGACACAGGTGCTTCTAATTCGTGTGTAGATTTTAACGCCATAGATAACTTTAAATTGATCGCCGAAGAGAGTGAGACAAAAGCAGCAGGAGCAGGTGCAACAGATATGGAGACCCAACTTTCTAAAAATAATATTTTAAAAATTGGAAAATGGAATACTCATAAATTTCATTTAGTATTGTTTGATCTATCGCATGTAAATACTGCTTTAACGGATCACAATGCAAAGCAAGTAGATGGTATTATTGGTGCAGATATTCTGCGAAGAGGAAAAGCATTTATAGATTACAGTAAAAATGTTTTATATTTAAGGAAGACAAAAAAATAATTAATTAAAATAAGAAAACATGAGTTTGCAACAAGAAGTAATGGATAAAATGAAGGAAGCAATGAAGGCAAAAGATACTGTTGCTTTACAGGCTTTAAGAGCAGTAAAATCTGCCTTTCTATTAGCCAAAACAGCAACGGGTGTTCAGGCAGAAATTACGCCAGATCAAGAACTTAAAATTATACAGAAACAAGTAAAGCAAAGAAGAGATAGCGCAGCTATTTTTATAACACAAAATAGACAAGATTTAGCCGATCCAGAATTGGCAGAAATAGCTGTTTTAGAACAGTTTTTACCAGCAGCTTTATCTGAAGAGGAAATTGAAAAGGTTGTTGCTGCAACAATTACAAAACTAGGTGCTTTAGGGATGAAGGATATGGGTAAAGTAATGGGTGTTGTTTCTAATGCCCTTTCAGGGCAAGCAGATGGTAAAGTAATTTCTGTTTTGGTAAAGAAATTGTTGATGAATTAATTTTTTAAATATTATTATGGCTCCATAGTTCAATTGGATAGAATATCAGGTTTCGACCCTGACGGTTGCAGGTTCGAGCCCTGCTGGAGTCACTTACATAAACCAATCATTTTTTATAAGAATGATTGGTTTATTAATTAATAGCAGGCTCTTACTCATTTTGTAATAATAGCAGATATCAATCTAAACAGTGTAACTCTTTTATGTAAACTTATGTATCATTTAAAAGTTATTGTGATACTTAGGGTGGTATTTAAATAATATAAATGATAATTAACGTATTGAATATCTAGAAAGGATTGCTAAATTGCATACTAAAT
The DNA here is from genome assembly GCA_913061165.1 of uncultured Polaribacter sp. Classification (GTDB taxonomy): domain Bacteria; phylum Bacteroidota; class Bacteroidia; order Flavobacteriales; family Flavobacteriaceae; genus Polaribacter. The sequence continues at coordinate 2,050 of CAJXTJ010000011.1, read as the reverse complement.
TTAGATAATTGTACTCAAAAAAAATACCTCAACTACTATTCTTCTTATTCCTTTGTTTTTTAGGTGTTTTCTCATTTATAGCTAACACGTCCTCAACAAAAGATACAATAGTAGAAACAGAACAATTACTGCCCGAGAAGTTAGAAGAAGTACCTGTTAATTTAGTAGTGCATTATCCTAAAAAGGCTACTACAAAAGTGCGCTCTAAATTAGACGCTCTTTTAAAACGCATCCATAAAAGACATGATTTTCACGGTGCAGTATTAGTAGCGAAAAATAAAAAAATAGTCTATCAGAATCAAATAGGAACAGCTGATTTTAAAAAGAAAACGCTCTTAAATAAGGAATCGGTATTTCAGTTAGCTTCGGTAAGTAAACAGTTTACAGCAGCAGCTATTATGTTGTTACAACAAAGAAATCAATTAAAGCTTACAGACACGGTAAATACATATTTTCCTAATTTCCCATACAAAGCAGTAACTATTAAAACCCTTTTAAATCATACTGGTGGCTTACCGAATTATTTTTGGATTGCAGAGCATAAATGGCAGCAGAAAAAGGCACCTTCTAATAAGGAGATGATGGAATTACTAACAACAAGCAATGTGCAGCGATTCTTTAAACCTGGTCGTAATTTTGATTATTCTAATACAGGTTATTTTGTACTTGCTTCGATTGTTGAAAAAATTTCTGGTACCTCTTTCAGCTCTTTTCTAAAACAAAATATTTTTGAACCATTACAAATGAATCATTCGTTTGTATACAGTTTTGAAAACGATACTATTAGAGAGAATCAATTAGATGGGTATCGATTGCATAGAGGTTGGAGGCATGTTAAAATTCCTAGTACAGTAAATGACGCTATTGTTGGTGATAAAAATGTATATACAACGGCAGAAGATTTGTTTAAATGGACACAGGGATTAAATTCAGGAAATCTGCTTTCAAAAGAGTCACTAGCGCTTATGTTCACCAAAGGAGAAACAATCTACGGTAGAAAAGTGCCTTATGGCTTTGGCTTTAGAATAGATACTAAAGAGAAAAATAGTATTTACCATTATGGTAAATGGAACGGATTTAGTACTGGTCTTACAACCTATTTAGAAGATGATTTAATTATTATTGTGCTAGAACACACCAGCTACAACGCTTTAAAATCATTGAATAGAAAGATAAAGAATATTGTTACTAAGAATTTCGATATTTAATTTTAAGAGTATTCAGATGTTAATTCATCTACAATTAAACCATCTTCTAAAGTTTGTATTACACCCATTGCTGCTCTTTCGCCAGCGATCATAGCGGCATTTAGAGAGCCATTTAATAATTGATCTCCAGCTAAAAATATGGTAGATTTCAGCTTTGTTTCAGTGCTCGAAATTTCATATTGAAGATTCCTTAACCTAGGCAATGCTTTTTTAATTTCATATCTTTTTAAGAAAGTTACATCTTTAATAGCGCATTTAGAATACAGCTCTGCAACTACTTTTTTAATGAATGCGTTTTCTTCTAATTCATGGTTTTTAATGACGGTTACAGACAATAACCCTTTAGATTTTTTATTTAAAGTTGCAACACTGGTGTGATAAAAAATATTATTTATGAGTGCATCCTCATCAGCAATCAGACCAATTAAAGGTTTATTTAGGATGCTTTTTTCGGTCTCAAAATATAGCGTATCACAACTTTTCCATTGGGTCTCTTGCTTCTTTAAGTTTGAAATCAAAGGACTAGCATCTGTAGCAATAATGGTAATATGACTCTTTAAAGTATAATCATCTTCTAAGATAATATGCTTGTCTTTTACTTCTTTTACAAGTGAATTGAATTTAAAAGTAGTCTTTTTTAAGTTATTTTTTAATTGATTGGGTATTGCTTGCATTCCATTTTTTGGAATTACAGCGAAGCCATCTCCAAACATTTTATAGACAAACTCAAACATTCTGCTAGAAGTTTCTAGCTTGGTTTCTAGAAAAATGCCACTAAAAAAAGGCGTGAAAAAATCGTTAATTATTTCATTAGAAAAACCAAACTCTTTTAAATATTGAAG
>CAJXTJ010000010.1 GCA_913061165.1 uncultured Polaribacter sp. | reverse complement strand
GAGATGTAGAGAGGTCTCGTGGGCTCGGAGATGTGTATAAGAGACAGCTAAAAAGACCTAAAAAAAAAAAACTACATACTTTTGCAGTCTAAAAACACGCCGTTAGTTTAAATATTGAACAGCGTTAATTATGAAAACAAAAAGATACATGGCAAAGAATTTAGTAATTGTAGAGTCCCCAGCAAAAGCAAAAACTATAGAGAAGTTTCTTGGAAAAGATTTTCAAGTAGAGTCTAGTTATGGTCATATTGCAGACTTACCTTCTAAAGAATTAGGAATAGATGTAGATGGAGATTTTAGTCCTAAATATATTGTTTCAGATGATAAAAAAACAATTGTTAAGAAATTAAGAACGTTAGCAAAAAAGGCCGATATGGTTTGGCTAGCTAGTGATGAGGATCGAGAAGGAGAAGCAATTGCGTGGCACTTAAAAGAACAACTAGAGTTAAAAGACGCCAATACAAAACGTATTGTTTTTCATGAAATTACAAAAAATGCTATTTTAAAAGCAGTCGAAAATCCGAGAGATATCGATTATAATATGGTGAATGCACAGCAAGCACGTAGAGTTTTAGACAGGCTTGTTGGGTATGAATTATCGCCTGTTTTATGGCGAAAAGTAAAAGGAGGCTTGTCTGCGGGTAGAGTTCAATCTGTTGCGGTAAGATTAATTGTAGAGAGAGAAAGAAGTATCTTAGATTTTAATGCAGAAACACATTATAAAGTAGTTGCACAGTTTTCTAATGATGAAGGTAAAACGTTTAAAGCAACAATTCCTAAGAATTTCGATTCTAAAAAAGAGGCAGAAAGTTTTTTAAATTCTTGTTCAAAAGCAGACTTTTCGATTTCAGATTTAACTAAAAAGCCGGCTAAAAAATCGCCAGCTGCGCCATTTACAACATCAACATTACAGCAAGAAGCGTCTAGGAAATTAGGTTTTCCGGTAGGTAAAACTATGCAGGTTGCGCAACGTTTGTATGAAGCAGGTTTAATCACCTACATGAGAACAGATAGTTTAAATTTATCTGTAGATGCTAGAAATGCCGCCGAAGAAGAAATTACTAATTATTACGGTGCAGAATATAGTAAACAACGTGTTTTTAAAACGAAAGCTAAAGGTGCTCAAGAAGCGCATGAGGCAATTCGACCAACAAACATGAAAATGCATGCAATAGATACAGAATATGACCAGAACAGGTTGTATGATTTAATATGGAAAAGAACTTTAGCTTCTCAAATGAGCGATGCTCAATTAGAAAGAACCAATTTTAAGATTGCTAATTCTGAAAACTCAAAAATCTTCACAGCAAACGGAGAAATGATAAAGTTTGAAGGTTTCTTGAAGGTTTATTTAGAAGGAACAGATAATGAAGAGGAAGAGCAAGCGGGAATGCTACCAAATTTAAAAGTTGGTGAAAACTTAGAGTACACTTTTATAAACGCAACGCAGCGTTTTACAAGTCCGCCATATCGTTTTACAGAAGCATCTTTAGTAAAACAACTAGAAGAATTGGGTATTGGAAGACCTTCTACATATGCACCAACAATTTCTACAGTTCAAAAAAGAGGGTATGTAGAAAAAGGACAAAACGAAGGTTTAGAGAGAGAATATCAACAATTAATATTATCTCATGGAGCTATAAAGAGCGAGTCTTTAACAGAGAAAACGGGTTCAGATAAAAATAAGTTGGTACCTACAGATATCGGAAATATTGTAAATGATTTTTTGGTTGCAAATTTCTCTAATATTTTAGATTTCGGATTTACAGCAAGAGTAGAAAACTCTTTTGACGATATTTCTGAAGGAGCTGCAGATTGGATAGAAATGATAAAAGGTTTTTACACCTCTTTTCATGAAACAGTAGAAGATGTAAAAGAAAATGCAGAAAGAGAAAGTGGAGAGCGTATTTTAGGAAAGCACCCAGAATCTGGCAAAACAGTTTTGGTGCGTTTAGGTAAATTTGGTCCTATTGCACAAATCGGTGCGCCAGAAGACGAAGAAAAATTATTTGCAAGTCTTAATAAAGAACAAAACTTAGGAACTATAACGATGAAAGAAGCATTAGATTTATTCTTGCTTCCGAAGACTTTAGGAACCTATGAAGATGAAGAAGTAATAGTTTCTAATGGGCGCTTCGGACCATATATTCGTTTTGGAACCATGTTTGTTTCATTAGATAAAGGAGAAAACCCAATGGAAGTAGACTTGCCAAGAGCAGAAGAATTAATTGTTGCAAAACAAAAAGCAGATGCACCTATTTACCATTATGAAGAACTACCTGTGCAAAAAGGAGTCGGGCGTTTTGGGCCTTTTATAAAATGGAATTCTATCTTTATTAATGTAAGTAAAAAGTACGATTTTGATACGCTTTCTGAAGAGGATATTATTGAGTTAATTGAAATTAAGAAACAAAAAGAAATAGATAAAGTTATACATAATTGGGAAGATGTTGGTATTCGTGTGGAAAAAGCACGTTGGGGTCGTTTTAATGTTTTAAAAGGTAAAATAAAGATTGAATTACCTAAAACTACAGACATTGAAAAGCTTTCCAAAGAAGAAGCTATTAAGATGGTTGAAGCGAAAATGCCAAAGAAAAAAGCAGTTAAAAAGAAAACCGCAACTAAAAAGAAAACAACTGCTAAAAAAACGGTAAAAAAGAAATAATTAGTTAGTATATTGCATACTAATAGTTAATGTTTAATGATTCAAGACTTTTTAACCCCCATAAAAGATTCTGTTGTAGCTTATTTAGCATCGCAATCTTCTTCTTGCTTGGGTCAAAATATTCAAATTAATTCTATAGAAGAGGGTTTCCCAGATTTAGAAAATGTAAAAATTGCTATTTTTGCAGTAAACGAAGATAGAAATTCGCAACATAATTTTGGTTGTGGAGAAGATTTACACGCAATTCGCACAAAATTATATCAATTATTTCCTGGGAATTGGGATACAAATATTGCAGATTTAGGTACCGTTGAAAAAGGAGATCAGGTCTCAGATACTTATTTTGCTGTAAAAAAAATAATAGCTTCTCTGCTTAAGAGAAATATCATTCCAATAATAATTGGAGGAGGACAAGACATAACCTACATTAATTATAGAGCTTATGATACTTTAGAACAATCTGTAAATATTACGACGGTAGATAGTAGATTCGATTTAGGGAATTTAGAAGAAGAACTAACATCACAATCTTATCTTAGTAAAATAATTATGCAAGAGCCCAATAACTTATTTAATTATTGTAATGTTGGCTATCAAACTTATTTTAACTCACAAGAAGAAATAAGCTTACTAGATAATTTATTTTTTGACACCTATAGACTGGGAGAGGCAAAAGTATTAGAAAATATAGAGCCAGCGTTTAGAAATGCAGATATTGTCTCTATAGATATTGGTGCTGTAAGACAAAGTGAGGCTCCTGCAAATAATAATTCTTCGCCAAATGGTTTCTATGGGGAAGAAATTTGCGCTATTTCAAGATATGCGGGAATCAGTGATAAAGTTTCATCTTTTGGTATTTATGAATTTAATTCTAAACATGATAATAATGACCAAACAGCCCATTTAATTGCGCAAATGATTTGGTATTTTATTGAAGGAGTTAATTTTAGAGTAAAAGATTACCCGTTTTCTGGTAAAGAGAATTATCAAAAGTTCACTGTGCTGTTAGAAGATGATGAACCTTTGCTTTTTTATAAAAGCAATAAATCTGGAAGATGGTGGATAGAAATAAATATTTTATCAAATAATAAATACAAAAGACATGCGTTAATACCATGTACATATAAAGATTACACAGACGCAACAAAACAAGTGATACCAGAGAAATGGTATAAGGCAATGCGGAAGATGGTGTGATTTTAGAAAAATAAAATTAATATGTTAAATTGCAATTTCAGTATTGCTTTATAAATAAAATAATAATAGGTTTACACTTATTTTTGAAATATATAAAAAGACTATGAAGAAAGTAGTAATATTTGCACTTTTAATAACAATCTTTTACAGTTGTGGTTCTAATGATAGGGGAGAGTTAGTAGGTGTAAAGGTTAAAAAGAAATGGTTCTCAGAGAAACCTTTCGGAATGGCCTTAATTCCCGGCGGTTCTTTTACAATGGGAAAGCAAGATCAAGATATTATTGGTACTATGAATGCACCAACCAAAACAGTTACTGTTAGACCTTATTATATGGATGTAACAGAAGTAACTAACAATGAATACAAATCATTTGTGCATTGGGTTAGAGACTCTATTGTTAGAACAAGATTAGGGTATCAAGCTGAATTTGCAGCAATGGGTGCAACTCCAGGGGTAAATGGAGCGATGCCAACTGGTGGTATTCAAAATTACAAGTTTAAAGACACTGTAGATAATGCAACTCCTTATCAAAAATATATGTATGAGAACTACTACAGTTTAGATACGATACAGCCTTTAGATTGGAGTGAAGAATTGATTTGGAATCAACAAGATTATCCCGATGTTGACTATGTAGAGGTTATGGATTCTCTATATATTAGTAGAGAAGAAGCTGTAGATGGAATTATTTCATTTAACACAAAATTTTTAAAATATAGGTATTCTTGGTTTGACAGAGGCAATGCTGCAAGGAAAGGTGGAAATAGAAAAGATTTTGTTCAAACAGAAGTATTAAATATCTATCCGGATACTACCGCTTGGGTAAAAGATTTTAACTATTCGTATAACGATCCAATGCATCAAGATTATTTCCATCATCAATCTTATGGAGATTATCCAGTAGTAGGTGTTACCTGGGAACAAGCAAATGCTTTTTGTAATTGGAGAACAAAAAGGAAAAATGATTATTTAAAAGGAAGAAAAAATGCAACGCAAGTGCCAGATTTTAGATTGCCAACAGAGGCAGAATGGGAATATGCTGCAAGGGGAGGTTTAGAATTTGCAACATATCCTTGGGGAACAGGAAGCACAACAAGTGATAGAGGTTGTTTTTTAGCAAACTTTAAGCCCGTTAGAGGTAATTATTCAGCAGATGGTGCTTTGTATACCATGGAAGCAGAATCCTTTAATGCAAATGATTATGGTTTGTATAACATGGCCGGGAATGTCTCTGAATGGACAAATTCTGCGTATAATTTATCTTCTTACAATATGGCTTCTACAATGAATCCAAATTTAGAAGATAGAAAGAATAAAAGAAAAATTATTCGCGGTGGTTCTTGGAAAGATGTTGCATACTTTTTAGAAGTAAGTTCTAGAGATTATGAATATTCAGATACCGCCAGAAGTTATATTGGTTTTAGAACCGTGCAAAACTTTATAGGAACAACTAATAATTAATAAGTAAAAAATAAATAGGAAACCCCACTAAATAAAAAATATAAATATTATGGCACAGACAAGGGCATACAAAAAAGCAATGAATTTCGTATACGGAATGGGAGCCGCGGTAGTAATTATTGGCGCTTTGTTTAAAATTCAACATTTTTCTTTCGGTTTTTTAACTGGTGGTTTAATGCTATCTATAGGTTTAGGAGTAGAAGCCATAATTTTTGCAATCTCTGCTTTTGACACACCAGAAGAAGATTTAGATTGGGCTAGAGTATATCCAGAATTAGCACAAGAAGGTTTGTTCGCAGAAGAAGGCCGAAAGAACCTAGGTGCAGATGGCATGTTGTCTCAAAAATTAGATAATCTATTACAAGAGGCAAAAATAGATGTTAGTTTAATGGAAAGCTTAGGCACTAGTATGCAAAATTTTCATAGTGCAGCAGAAGGTTTGTCTGCGGCATCAAGCTCGGTAGCTTCTACGAATAAATATAATGAAGAAGTTTCTAAAGCTGCTTTACAAATGGAGTCTTTGAACAGTTTATATAAAGTACAAGTAGAGAATTCTAGTAAACAAGCAGAATTAAATAACGAAGTTGCAGAGAATACAGAAAAGTTAAAAGAGCAAATGGAGGCATTGGCAAACAACTTAGCATCTTTAAACGGAGTTTATGGAGGAATGCTTTCTGCAATGTCTAAATAATAATAATTAGTTAAATATTTATGAACAACTTAAAAACTAATTAGAATGGCTGGAGGAAAAATGTCTGCAAGACAAAAGATGATTAACTTAATGTATCTTGTTTTTATTGCAATGTTAGCAATGAATATGAGTAAGGAAGTTTTATCTGCTTTTGGTTTTATGAATGAAAAATTGACTGAAAATAATATTTCAACTACTGAGAAAAATAAACAAGCATATGATAATTTAGCTACAAAAGCGGATGAGCAATCAGCTAAATTTAATGATTTAAATAAGCAGGCTATAAAAATTAAAACCTATTCGGCAGATTTTTATACTTATTTAGAGGAGCTAAAAGGTAAAATGACTGCAAATATAGAAGATAGTCAGGACTATGAGTCTATGGATCAAACTACTTTTTTAGATGAGTATTTCTTTAAAGGAGATAAGTTTACTAATGAGGGTAAGCAGTTTCTAACCCAAATTAATGTTTACAGAACAGACGTAACAAAGGTTCTTGGAGAAAACAAACAGTTTGCCAATATATTGATAAAAAGATTTTCTACAAATGCTGTTACAAATAGAGATGGGAAAAAAATTAAATGGTTAGATTATAGATTCAAAGGATTTCCTTTAATAGCCTCTCTTACTAATATTACACAGTTGCAAGCAGATATTAAAAATACAGAGGCAGATATTATCTCAAATTTATTAGGAGGGCAATTAGAGTCTGAAGTATCTATGACTAACTACAACGGAATTGTAAATTTAAAGAAAAATGCTTTTTATCCAGGAGACAAGGTTGAAGGGACTGTTGTTTTAGGAAGATACGATCCAAGTTTAAGACCTAGTAGAGTTGTTTTAAATGGCAAGTCTTATGACAATTTTGAAAATGGCGCTGTAAATCTTAATTTAAGAGCCGGTAGTGTTGGAGATAGAAAAATTGAAGGGACAATTTTCTTTATGGAAAATGAAGTAGAGGTTCCAGTTCCTTTTGAAAGCTCTTATTCTGTTATTTCAAAACCAAATTCTGCAGTGGTATCTGCAGATAAAATGAATGTTGTTTACAGAGGGCTTCAAAATCCATTAACGATATCGATACCCGGAGTTCCTGCAAACTTAGTAAAAGCTAGCGCACCAGGTTTAAGACAAGTTAAAGGTAGTAGCTATATGATAAGCCCAAAAGCTGGTGATGAGGTAACTATTAGTGTAACAGGTAAATTGCCTGATGGGAAGCCAATAAAAACGCCAAAGACATTTAGAGTAAAAGATATTCCTGCAGCAATGGGATCTGTAAGAGGTCAATATGGTACGGTGAGAATGCCGAAGTCTGGTTTGGTAAATACACCAGTAGGTGCTGGGTTGCCAGATTTTTTATTCGACCTAGATCTGCAAGTAACAAGCTTTAAGGTGAAAGTGCCAGGACAATTAGCGATTATAGTAAAAGGCACCAAATTTAATGCTGCTGCAAAAAAGGCACTATCTAAAGCAAGAAGAGGAGATATGATTAATATCTTTGATATTAAAGCAGAAATAAAGAATAACTCTTATAAACTAAAAAAGGTTTTACCGGTTAATATAGAGTTAACAAACTAGAAAATAAACATAGTTATGATTAAAAATTGTGTAATACTATTTTTTGCGATACTAAGTTCAGGTTTGGTAAATGCGCAAGTAAATTTACTAAATTCAAAAACAGTAGATCAGATTGGTGTAAAGAGTATTGAACAATTGGCGGCAGATAATGATGCGCCAATTCCTTATGGATATGTAGATGATAGAGATATTTTATGGTCTAAAGTGGTTTGGGAATTTATAGATTTAAATCAAAAGATAAATTTACCATACTATTTTCCAATAGATACGACAAACCTTTCGTCAAATAGAAGATCTTTGTTTCACACTATTTTAAAAGGAATTAAGCAAGGTAAAATTAAAGAAGCATATTCAGATTCTTTTTTTACATCTAAGATAACACAAGAAGAAATAGCCCAACGTTTGGTAAATGTTCGGGAAGAAAACGGATATACAGATACTTTTAGAATTCAAACACAAGATGTTGCAGGATATATGATTAAAGGTATGTGGTATTTTGATAAACGTCAAGGAGAATTAAAGTATCGTTTATTAGCGCTGGCTCCAATGGGTAAAGATGTGCAAACTTTGGGTGTTCAAGACATTGAAGATGAAGAATTGTATGAGTTATTTTGGGTTTTCTTTCCATCGATAAGAGATGTTTTGCACGATGCCAAGGTTTTTAACCCTAAAAATGCAGCGCAACCAATTTCTTTTGACCATTTATTAAATGCTAGAAGATTTAGCGCTACGATTGTTAGAGAAGAGAATATTTACGGCAATAGGGCTATAGAAGATTACGTTCGTGGTAATTCTTTATTCCAATTATTAGAAGCAAACAAAATTAAAGAAGATATTAGAAATAGAGAGATGGATATGTGGAATTACTAAGTCCACTCCTATTACAAAAAATAGAACGTTTGCGAGAGCAAGCGTTTTTTTGTTTACATATATTTTCTATTTATTGTAGTTTTCAAAATATGGTAAACTTCAATAGAATCTATATTTTAAAAATAAACTTATTATTTTAGCATATGAAAGTTGATTATATTATTGTTGGATTAGGTTTGGCAGGATTAGCATTTGCAGAAGAATTGATACAAGCAAAAAAAACTTTTTTAGTTTTTGAAGATGCATCTCAGACTTCTTCTTTAGTTGCAGGTGGTGTATACAATCCAGTAGTTTTAAGAAAATTCACGGCTGTTTGGAAAGCTGCTGAACAATTAGATTTGGCAATACCATTTTATGAAAGACTAGAACAGAAACTGAATACTAAATTCGATGAAAAATTTGTAATTAAAAGAGCTTTTAAATCTGTACAAGAGCAAAACAATTGGTTTGCCGCTTCAGATAATTTAGTATTAAAACGATTTTTAAATCCGGCTATTGAGAATAAAAAAGTAGCTGGTGTTATAGGCGATTTCGGATTTGGAACTGTGAATGAAACAGGTAGGATTGATACTTTAAAATTAGTGAAGGCTTACCGGAATTTTTTAATGGATGAAAAATGCATTCGTTTTGAAAAATTTGAACACCTAAAGTTAAAAGTCTCAGTGGAAAAAATTACATATAAAGAAATTGAGTGCAAACAGGTCGTATTTTGTGAGGGATTTGGAATTAAAGGAAATCCGTTTTTTAAGGATTTACCGTTAGAAGAAGCAAAAGGAGAACTCCTGACTATTCACGCTCCTGAACTTAATATTGATTTTTTATTAAAATCTGCATTATTCTTAATTCCTTTAGGAGATAATAGGTATAAAGTAGGCGCAACTTTTAATCATGTAGATAAAACAGCTACACCTTCAGAAAAAGGAAAATTAGAATTGGTAGATAAATTGAAAAAGGTAATTAATGTGCCTTATGAAATTATAGACCAAACTGCAGGTATACGGCCTACTACAAATGACAGAAGACCATTTATTGGGCAACATAAAGAACATAATAGATTGGCAGTTTTAAACGGTTTAGGCACACGTGGTGTAATGCTGGCGCCAACCATGGCAAAAAACTTATTTAACTGTATTGAAAAAGATATTGCCTTAGATGTAGAGATAGATATTAAAAGATTTCAATAGAATTATCAGTTAATTCCATCTTAACCACTTCGCTTTTAGAATACAATATATTTTTGTCTTCTTTTTAAACATATTAACTCTAATTTTTAAGTAGCTTTGCGCCTTATAAAATTACACAATATTACATGTTAAACGTACATAATTTAACGGTTTCTTTTATGGGAACCGAATTGTTTTCTGGTATTACTTTTAAGCTAAATAAAGGAGATAGGATAGGGCTGATTGGAAAAAACGGAGCAGGAAAATCTACTTTATTAAAAGTGCTATCTAAAGATATAGAAAGCAGTGGCGGCACTATGGCTTTTGATAAAGATGTACAAATTGGATTTTTAAGACAAGATATAGATTTTGTTGAGGGAAGAACTATTTTAGAAGAAGCGTACCAAGCTTTTGAAGAAATTAAAGAATTAGAAGTTCAGTTAGATGAAATTAATGAGCAACTAGCTACTAGAACAGATTATGAAAGTGAGGCATATAGTCAGTTAATTATAGATTTAACAGAGAAAACGGAGCGTTATGAACTTGTAGGAGGGTATAACTACCAAGGAGATACAGAAAAAATTTTACAAGGTTTAGGTTTTCAAAGAGAAGATTTTGATAAGCTAACCGATACCTTTTCTGGAGGATGGAGAATGCGAATTGAATTGGCTAAATTATTACTTCAAAATAATGATATTCTTTTATTAGATGAGCCAACAAATCACTTAGATATTGAGTCTATTATTTGGTTAGAGAATTTCTTAAAAGGATATTCTGGTGCTATTGTGCTGGTTTCGCACGATAAAATGTTTTTAGATAACGTTACCAATAGAACTATTGAAATTTCTCTAGGACAGATTTACGATTATAAAAAGCCGTATTCAGAATTCTTGTTGTTAAGAGGAGAAATTAAAGAAAAACAGTTACAAGCTCAGAAGAATCAAGAGAAAGAAATTAAGCAAAAACAACATTTAATAAATAAGTTTAAAGCAAAAGCAAGTAAGGCTTCTATGGCGCAATCTTTAATGAAACAACTAGATAAAGTTGAGTTGATTGAGGTAGACCAAGATGATAATCAAGCCATGAATGTTAGTTTTAACATTTCTAAAGAACCTGGTAAAATTATTGTAGAAGCAGAAAATCTTTGTAAAAGTTATGGAGATAAACATGTTTTAGAAGATGTAGATTTACTAATTGAAAGAAATAGTAAGATTGCTTTTGTAGGGCAAAACGGACAAGGGAAATCTACTTTAGCAAAAATGATGGTGGGTGAAATTCCTTTTGAAGGATATTTAAAACTCGGTCATAACGTAGAAGTTGGGTATTTTGCTCAGAATCAATCTGAACATTTGCCACCAGAAAAAACAGTGTTGCAAATTATGGAAGATGCTGCGACTGATGGAAATAGAGCAAGAGTTAGAGATATGCTAGGTTCGTTTTTATTTGGTGGAGACGCTGCAGATAAAAAAGCAAAAGTACTTTCTGGGGGAGAAAGAAATAGATTGGCATTGTGTAAATTGTTATTATCACCTTTTAATGTGTTGATAATGGATGAGCCAACAAACCACTTAGACATTGCGTCTAAAAATGTTTTAAAGGAAGCATTGCGTAATTTTAACGGAACCTTAATTTTGGTTTCACATGACAGAGATTTCTTACAAGGTTTAACAAGCACTGTTTACGGCTTTAAAGACAAAGAAATTAAAGAGTATTTAGGAGATATTGATTATTTCTTAGAGCAACATAAAATTGAAAACCTTAGAGAAGCAGAAAAAAGAACCGTAGTAAAGGTTGCAAAGGAAACTTCTAAAAAAGATTCAAATCAACTTTCTAGAGATCAAGAAAAAAATTTAAAAAAGCTAAACAATAAACTTTCTAAAATTGAAACTGAAATTGCAGATTTAGAGAGAGAAATAGCTAAAATAGATTTAGAATTGGCAGAGAATTATGAAGAGGTTTCTTCGAGACCAAACTTCTTTGAAAAATACAAAGCAAAAAAAGTACAATTAGATATTGTAATGGAGGCTTGGGAGAAGATGGAAGCAAAAGTTTCTGATTTTTCGTAAATTACCATCATTAGTTCCGATTCCTCGGAAACAAAACCCTAAAATAATTAAATTACAGATTCCTGAGTAAATCAGGAAAAAGAAACAATGGATTTTAACGCAATAGTAGAAACTGAAAACCATCAAATTTTTCTTCCAATCTTGGGAGAAAAAAAGGTGGAACTCTTTATAAAAAGAGAAGATTTAATTCACCCTTTTGTTTCAGGAAATAAGTTTAGAAAATTAAAATACAATCTACATGAGGCTAAAAAATTAAAGAAAAAATCGTTACTTACTTTTGGAGGTGCGTTTTCTAATCATATTTTAGCTACTGCAGTTGCAGGAAAAATAGCTGGTTTTAAAACTTTTGGTATTATTAGAGGAGAAGAATTAGGTAAAAACATTGCAGAAACATTAAAAGAGAATGATACTTTACGAGAGGCACATGAGCACGGAATGAAGTTTCACTTTGTAACTAGAGAAATATACAGGCAAAAATCTTCATTTGGTTTTATTGAAAAAATGAAAAATAAATGGGGAGATTTTTACCTAATACCAGAAGGTGGAACAAATTTTTTAGCAGTTGATGGTTGTCAAGAAATCCTAACAAAAGAAGATTCTAAATTTGATTATATTTGTGCGGCAGTGGGTACAGGTGGTACTATTTCTGGACTGATAAAATCTTTAAAGAAACACCAAAAAGTTATTGGTTTTCCTGCTTTAAAAGGTAATTTTTTATCTGAAGAAATTAAAAAATACATCTTTAAAAAACACAATTGGAGTTTGAAAAAGGATTACCATTTTGGTGGATACGCAAAGTTTAATGATGAGTTAATTAACTTTATAAATAACTTTAAAGAAGAAACAGGTATCTTGTTAGATCCTGTGTATACAGGTAAAATGTTGTTCGGGATTTTAGATTTGATTAAAAAAGATACGTTTAAAGAAGGAACTAAAATTTTAGCAATTCATACAGGTGGCCTGCAAGGAATAAGAGGTTTTAATAAAGAATTATTAAAGAAAAATAAACAAACGATACATATCTAATGAAGTTAAAAATTCTTTTTAGTGTCCTATTTTTGTTAGTATTATCTAATTGTGGTGCTAAGAAACATGTTACTAAAAAGAAAAGTAGGGGTACTGAAGTTACGGAGCCAAAGCCAAAAAAACTACCATCTGTAAACGAAGTTAAAATTACAAGAAAACTTGCTAAAAAGAACCCAAGATTAAATAAAGAAACACTTGCTTATATTCGAACATATGCGCCAATTGCAGTTCATGAAATGTATCAGTATAAAATTCCTGCAAGCATTACTTTGGCACAAGGAATTTTAGAATCGGGTAAAGGGAAAAGTGAATTGGCATTAAAATCTAAAAATCATTTTGGTATTAAATGCCATAGTAAATGGACAGGAGAGCGAGTTTATCACGATGATGACGAAAAAGGAGAATGCTTTAGAAAATACAAATACATAGCAACTTCTTACAACGATCATTCCTTATTTTTAACTCAGAGAAAAAGGTATGCTTTCTTGTTTGATTACAATATTAAAAACTATAAAAAATGGGCATATGGTTTGCGAAAAGCAGGGTATGCTACCGATAGAAAATATCCTTCGAAGCTTTTGAAAATTATTGAGGACTACCACCTTTATGACTTTGACAATATTAAAAAGAGTACTTATAGTAAACAATTTAAAGAGGTAAACCATCGCAAATCTAGTAAGAGGTCAAAAGCAAAAAGGAAACGTTACGAAGTAGAAAAGGGAGATACATTATATGCTATTTCTAGAAAATTTTCAATTTCTGTAGCAGATTTAAAAGCACTTAATAATTTGACAGATAATACACTTTCTTTAGGTCAGAATTTAATCGTGCAAGAGTAAAAGAAAACTATTGAATACTTCTTTAGTTTCTTGTTTTAATAGGAAAATATGGCAATTATAAAACCAGTAAACGGAAAGTACCCGCAAATACCAGAAGATTGTTATGTTGCAGAAAATGCCACTATTGTTGGCGATGTCTCTTTAGGAGAAGGGTGTTCAATTTGGTTTAATGCTGTAATTCGGGGAGACGTACACTACATAAAAATAGGAAATAAAGTGAATATTCAAGATGGTGCAGTACTGCATGCAACTTATTTAAAATCACCTACAATTATTGGTGATAATGTTTCAATTGGTCACAATGCTATTGTACACGGTTGTACTATTAAAGATAATGTTTTGGTAGGTATGGGTAGTATTATTATGGACGATTGTATTATAGAATCGAATTCTATTATTGCAGCTGGTGCAGTAGTTACTAAAAACACACATGTAGAAAGTGGCAGTATTTATGCTGGTGTTCCTGCTAAAAAAGTAAAAGATATCTCGCAAGAATTAATTTCTGGAGAAATAAATAGAATTGCAGACAATTACGTAAAGTATTCTGGTTGGTTTAAAGAATAAGGGATAAAAACAAACACCCAATTTCAATAAAGAAATCGGGTGTTTGCCAACTAACTAATCAACCAACTAATTATTTTTTAGTGCTTCTTTGTCGTTGCTCTTTCCCTTTCTTTTTCTTCATTCTTTGTTTATATATTTTTTGAAACGTCTTAAACTGAGTGGTGTTTAAAATGTCTTTCATACTCCTCTTCATAGTAATCTTATTATCTAATAGCTGACTTTTTATTAGATAAATTTCATCTGAAGTAGGTCTTCTTTTCTCTACTCTTGCTTCTTTTCTTTTTTCCATTGCAGCTTGTCTAAAAGCTATTTCCGCTCTTAGTAATGGGGTTACTTGCTGTTGCTGCTTGTCAGACAAATCTAATACCAACGTCATTTGTTTTACTTTTAAACTTGTTTGTTGATTAATAGTAAGTTGTTGCTTATAACCTCTTTTCTTCTGTGCTTGTATGCTAAAAGTAAAAACGAATATTAAGACTAAAATACTTGCAATATTTTTCATAATTTTATTATTTATATTTCTTTGACGATTAAAAAATGAAAAGGTTTAAATTTGTATTTCGTTTAACAGCAATTTAACAACTATATCATGCGTAAATTACTTTGTTTATTATTTTTAGTTTCATTCATAGCGAATGCTCAAAAGGATTCTGTAAATGTAGATTTAAGCAATCCTCACGCTACTTTATATACCCATTTGTACTTTTTGCAGTCAGATTCATATCAGCCTAAAAAAGCAGCAAAGACAATTTTAGGGATATCTGAAAAAGAAGCAGTTAAAAAAGCAATAAAAATTAAGAAAATTTTAGATGGTAAAGGTTTAATTGTAGATTTTGACCTTGTACCTAAAAACCCTAATTTTAAAGATACCATTCGTTTTTCTTCTAGTCAAAAATACACGCCTTTTCCAGAAATAATGCCAGAAATTTCTATAGAAAAAGAAGGGGAAAACTGGTATTACTCTGCTGAAACTATAAAAAAAACAGATGTACTTTATAACGCTGTTTTTCCTTGGTATGTTCAAAAAATACAAGATATTGTTCCAGAAATTGGACACAAAAAATTAATGGGAATAGAATATTGGCAAGTATTTATGACCATTATTTTCTTACTATTAACTGTAATTTTATTTTACATCTTTAAAAGGATAACCTTTTATTTATTGAATATAATTCAACATAGAGTTACAAAAAGTACAGATATTAGTTTTGATAAATATTTAAAAAAACTAGCAAGACCTATTAGCTTATTATTAGCTATAAACTTTATCAAAAAAGTAATTCCATCACTTCAATTTAGTTTAGAAACCAATGCTTGGTTATTTCTTTTTGTAAATATTGCAGTAGTTGTTTTTTGGACGTATGTTTTTTTAAATTTAGTGCATGTACTAATGAAATTTTATAGTGCGTTTACAGCTAAAACCGAGAATAAATTAGATGATCAATTAGCCCCAATATTGCATAATTTCTTTACAGGTTTGGTTATTGCTGTAGGTGTTCTAAGATTAATTTCTCTCTTTGGGGTAGATACTACCACTATTTTGGCTGGTGCAACTATTGGAGGTTTGGCAGTAGCTTTGGCGTCTCAAGACACCGTAAAAAACTTAATAGGAACTATTATGATTTTTATAGATAAGCCATTTCATATAGAAGATTGGATTGAAACTGGAGAATTTTCTGGTACTGTAGAAAAAGTAGGATTTAGATCTACAAGTGTTCGGGCAGCAGATACTTCTGTATATCAAATACCAAATAGTAAATTGTCTGAGATTGTTATTAATAACAAAGGCTTGCGTCTATTTAGACGCTATAACACCAAATTAGGTGTGCGTTATGATACACCGCCAGAATTAATTGAAGCGTTTGTAAAAGGAGTTAGAGAAATTGTAATTGCGCATCCAGAAACACTTTCAGATTCTTATAATGTAGAATTTAGCGGTTTTGGAGATTCTGCTTTATTAGTTATGGTAAATGTTTATTTTAAAAGTTTGGCTTGGAGCACAGAGCAATCATCTAAACATAGATTGCACATGGCAATTGTAAAGTTAGCAAAAGCATTAGGTGTAGATTTTGCATTTCCTTCTTCAACGGTTATGATAGAAAATTTTCCAGAAAAAAAAGGATTTAATCCGAACTATAATATAGATACCAATAGCATGAACGGTGCTATTGCGAAGATTTTAGAAGACTTTAATAATGAAAATCTAGATGCAGATCATATGCGCGAAAGTTCTTAGAATTGTTGAGTTATAGGACGTAGATTAATCGTTTTTTGCTTCCTTAAAAATTTCTTTTACTGCATTTTGATAGTTTTTTGGACTGTTGGCTTTTTTAATTTTTTTATAGGTTTTCTGTGGGTTGGCAAAACTTTGAGAGAAAAATTCCCAGAATCCTAACATTTTCATTTTTATAGGAGTTGGTCCGGAGAGTGCCGCATCATATTCTTGATAAATACGATCATGAAATTCATTGAAGATATCAAACCTATTTTTAGGATATTCGGTAGTGTTATTTTTAAGCATGCTTGGTAAAAAAGGATCTGCAATTAAACCCCTTCCAATCATCCAATGGTCTATGCTAGGAAAACGTTCCTGCAGTTTATGAAAAGCTGCAACGGAGGTAATATCTCCATTGTAGTACATCTTGTGTTTGCTGTTGTCTAAACATTTTTGAAACGCTTCTAAGTTTGTTCCTCCTTTGTATAATTGCTTCCCAATACGTGCATGAATTGCAATATTTTTTAAAGGATACGTGTCTAAAATTGGTAAAACATCTAATATTTCTTCGGGGTATTCATAGCCCATCCTCATTTTCATAGAAACAAGAATATCAGATTCATTATGTATTTTATGAAGAATCCTATTTATTTTTTCAGCATCGCTAATTAAGCCAGAACCCATACCACGTTTGGTAACCATTGGGTAAGGACAACCTAAATTCCAATTTAACTCTTTGTACCCTAATTCGCGCACATATTTAGAAACAAAAAGAAACTCATCTGCATCATTGGTAATAATTTGTGGAATTACTTCCAGCTCGGTATTGTTTTCTAGTGCAATATCTTTTTGATATGAATTTTTAATTACTAGTTTTCCATTTAATCTTATATAGGGTGCATAAAAGGTGTTAATACCGCCAAAGAAATAATTGAAAGCGTTTCTAAATTTGTAATCTGTAAAACCCTGCAATGGTGAAGATAGTAATGTCTGACTCATGAGAAATATAGTTGCGCAAATATAGCATAGTTTTTAGGCTTTTTGGAAACAAAGTATCTAAAGTAAATAGAAAAAAGGAGTTAGCTAATTTTTAGCATCGCCCTACTAAATTCGCTTCAGTTGCTTGTTTTATTTTCTTGCTTTTTATAATGCAGTATATGATGTATTCAGAAGAACAATAGCAGTGTTTCCTAGCAAATAAGGAAATATTAAATAGAAGGTGTTTTGTAGGGTAAATTTCAAGCAAAAATAATGGTCTTTAAACTTGTGTTTAAAGACCATTATTTTTAATTTTTTATAAATTAAATGCTGCTTTTACCGCATCTACATAATCTAATTTCTCCCAAGTAAACGTTTCTACTTCTTCAGAAACTGTTTCTCCCATTGGGTTAGAAAAGGTAACTGTTTTTATTTCTGGGGTTCTTCCCATATGACCATACGCGGCAGTTTCAGAATAAATAGGCGTTCTTAATTTTAAGCGTTGTTCTATAAAATACGGACGCATATCAAAAAGAGTGGCTACTTTTTTGCTAATTTCTCCATCAGTTAAATCTACCGTCGCAGTTCCATATGTTTCAACATTAATACTTGTTGGTTTTGCAACACCAATAGCATAAGAAACTTGTACTAATACCTCTTTACAAAGACCTGCAGCAACTAAGTTTTTCGCAATATGTCTAGTTGCATATGCGCCAGACCTATCTACTTTAGAAGGGTCTTTTCCTGAGAAAGCACCACCACCATGTGCACCTTTTCCGCCGTAAGTATCTACTATGATTTTTCTTCCTGTTAAACCAGTATCTCCATGAGGTCCACCAATTACAAAAACACCTGTTGGATTGATGTGATAGGTAATATTATCTGTAAATAATTTTCGATTCTGCTCTGGTAAGTTTGCGATAACTCTAGGAATTAAAATTTCTACAATGTCTTTTTTAATTTTAGATAACATTACATCGTCACTTTTATCAAAATCATCGTGCTGCGTAGAAATTACAATAGCATCAATTCTTTGGGGTACATTGTCATCAGAATACTCAATGGTAACCTGAGACTTTGCATCAGGTCTTAAATAATCAATATCGCTATTTTCTCTGCGCAACAGAGCCAATTCAATTAACAATCTATGAGACAGTTCTAAAGCCAATGGCATGTAGTTCTCTGTTTCATCAGTTGCGTAACCAAACATCATTCCCTGATCTCCGGCACCTTGCTCTTCTGGGCTTGATCTATCAACTCCACGGTTAATGTCTGGAGATTGTTCATGGATTGCAGATAAAACGCCACAAGAATTTCCATCGAACATATAGGCACTTTTAGTATACCCAATTTTATTAATTACATCCCTTGCAATTTGCTGAACGTCTAAGTAGGTTTTGGATTTTACTTCACCAGCTAAAAATACTTGTCCGGTTGTCACTAGGGTTTCACAAGCAACTTTGCTGTTTTTGTCAAAGGCTAAAAAATTATCAATAAGTGCATCAGAAATCTGATCTGCAACTTTGTCTGGGTGTCCTTCAGAAACACTTTCTGAGGTAAATAAATATGACATAATAGGCTATTTTTGTATTAAAAAATGAATTCTTTTTGCAAAACAAAGAGGATTCTTTGAAATTATTATTCTTGTAAAATCAAGAAGTTGTAGAAAATAAAAATGGATTGCAAATGCTAAAAAGAAGTAGTACTTACTGCTTTAGCATTTTGTTTTGTTTTTCCTATTTTTATATTTAAAATAGTTTCAACAAAAGAGGTTGCAATCAGTTCAAATCTTCCCCTTAATATTATGGCAAAAGTACACTATAAAATTAAAAAAGCTACTTTTTTAGTGATAATTATTTATGATAGCATCATCAATAAATCAATAATAGCGTTTTAAAATTATAGTTTTTAGAGAATGAATAAAACTATATTCAATAAAATGCGAAATCCCTATTAATAAAAAATAAATTACTTTTTGTTTGGATATTAAGTTTTTTGAAGCATATCTTTGCACTCACAAAGTTCAATAACTTATTGAAATGTTATCAAGAAAGGTGAAGGGATTAGACCCGATGAAGCCTTAGCAACCCTTTAGAAATAAAGAAGGTGCTAAATTCTACTCAACTATTTATAGTTGGATAGATAACAAAAAAGAATTTTCCTTTCTGGAAAGTACTATTTTTCTTAATAACATTTTTCTAGTAATTACATCAACAGAAATTGATGCATTTGACTTTTTTGTTTATTTATTAACTCAAAAAAAATAGAAAAATGAGTACATTAAAATTGGCAACCAATGCGTTGCATGCAGGACACGACGTAACCACAAACGGAGGTACAAGAGCAGTTCCTATTTACCAAACAACATCGTATGTTTTTAACAATTCAGAACATGCAGCAAACCTTTTTTCGTTAAAAGAATTAGGTTTTATCTACACGCGTTTAAACAATCCAACAAATCAAATTTTACAAGACCGTTTAGCGGCGGTAGAAGGCGGAATAGGAGCCGTAGTTTTTGCATCTGGTACTGCAGCAATTGCAACCGGTTTGCTAACACTTTTAAAAGCAGGGGATCATATTGTTGCTTCTAGTAGTTTATATGGTGGAACTTACAACTTATTAAGTGTAACCTTACCAAGGTTAGGCATTACAACTACATTTGTAGATGCATCAAATCCAGATAACTTCGATGCAGCGGTGCAAGAAAATACAAGAGCATTTTTTGCAGAATCTTTAGGGAACCCGAAGTTAGATGTACTAGATTTAGAAGCAATTTCTGCGCATTCAAAAAAGGCAGAAGTTCCTTTTATTGTAGATAATACGGTGGCAACACCTGTTTTATTAAATCCTATCAAGCACGGGGCAGATATTGTAATTCACTCTTTAACAAAATATATTGGCGGGCAAGGAACTTCTTTAGGAGGAGCCATTGTAGATGCGGGTACTTTTAATTGGGCAAACGGCAAGTTTCCAGAATTTACAGAACCATCTGCTGGGTACCACGGTTTAAAATATTATGAAACTTTAGGTGCGGCATCGTATACTTTTAAATTAATACTAGAAGGATTGCGTGATTACGGGGGTGCATTAAGTCCAACAAACGCATTTAATATCATTCAGGGTTTAGAGACTTTACCTGTTAGAATAAAACAACATTCAGAAAATGCATTAGCATTGGCAACATGGTTAGAGCAACAAGAAGAGGTTGCTTGGGTAAATTACCCTGGTTTAGAAAGTAGTAAATTCAAATCTTTAGCAGATAAGTACTTACCAAAAGGACAAAGTGGTATTGTAACATTTGGTCCTAAAAAAGGCTTTGAAGCTGCAAAAGCAATTGCAGATAAAACTAAAATATTCTCTTTATTAGCGAATATTGGAGATACAAAATCGCTAATTATTCACCCTGCAAGCACTACACACCAACAATTAAATACAGTAGAGCAAGCAAGTGCTGGTGTTACACAAGATTTAGTAAGATTGTCTGTTGGTATTGAAGATTTAGAGGATTTAAAAACAGATTTAAAAGCCGCTTTTTCTGAGTTATAAGAAGATAATACATAAAAACAAGGGGTTAAAACCCCTTGTACTAAAATGAAAAATCAGTTACAACACATTAAAATTAAAAACTTCACCACAGAGCTTGGTGCTGCTGTTCTTGAATTGAATTTAAGCTACCAAGTTTTTGGCAAAGAACTTGGTACCGCACCTATAGTTTTAATCAATCATGCATTAACCGGTAATAGTGAAGTTGCAGGTAAAGAAGGTTGGTGGCAAGATATTGTAGGAGAAGAAAAGGTAATAGATACTGCGGTGTATACCATTTTGTCTTTTAATGTTCCTGGAAATGGTTTTGATGGTTTTTTAATTGAAAATTATAAAGATTTTATTGCAAGAGATATTGCCAACATCTTTTTAGAAGGATTACAACATTTAAAAATCTCACAACTATTTGCTTTAATAGGTGGTTCTTTGGGTGGTGGTATTGCTTGGGAAATGATGGTTTTAAATACCAAAATCACCCAACATTTTTTTCCCATTGCAACCGATTGGAAGTCTACAGATTGGTTGATTGCCAATTGCCAAATACAAGAACAATTTTTGGTAAACTCTAGCAACCCTGTCCATGATGCAAGGATGCATGCAATGCTTTGCTACAGAACGCCAACTTCTTTTAAAGAACGTTTTCAGCGTTCTAAAAAAGAAGATTCTACTGTTTTTAGCGTAGAAAGTTGGCTGTTACATCACGGTGAAAAATTGCAAGAACGGTATCAATTATCTTCTTATAAATTAATGAATCAATTATTAAAAACAATTGATGTTACAAAAAATGGAGAAAAAAAGATAGAAATTCTAGATAAAATAGATGCCAATATTCACATTATTGGTGTGGATTCAGATTTGTTTTTTACTGCGGAAGAAAACAGAGAAACACATAAAAAGTTGGCATTAACTAAAGAAAATGTTACCTATAACGAAATAAAATCTGTGCATGGTCATGATGCATTTCTAATAGAATATGACCAACTTCAGAAAATGATAGCACCTATATTTAATAAAGAGTACAACTCAAAAAAAATGAAAGTATTAAAATTTGGAGGAAAATCTTTAGCAAACGGGGAAGGAATTGAAAGCGCTTTAGAAATTATTACAGGAAAACTTTATAATGGTGAAAAAATAACAGTGGTAGTTTCTGCAAGAGGAAATACTACAGACGATTTAGAAGCTATTTTAGAAAAAGCAGCACAAAAAAAAGAATATAAAATTGCGTTTGAAATATTTAAGAAATATCAATTAGCACCAAATACTACCATTGATTGCTCTGAAGAATTTACCAAATTAGAAACTATTTTTAAAGGTGTTTCCTTGTTGGGTGATTATAGCATGAAGGTTAAAGACGAAGTGTTAGCGCAGGGTGAATTGTTATCCGCTAAACTAGTAGTTAGCTTATTGCAAATAAAAGGAATAAAAGCTAATATAACAGATGCGAGTCAGTTAATTATTACCGATGAAAACTTCGGGAATGCACAACCCATAAATTCCATTTCTTCTGCAAATGTAACTGCATATTTTGCAAAAAATAGAAACGTATTAAATGTTGTAACTGGTTTTATTTCTTCTAATAAAAAAGGAGAAACTACAACCTTAGGAAGAAACGGCAGTAATTATACAGCCGCTTTACTAGCAAATTATTTAGATGCAGAAGAGTTACAAAATTATACACATGTAAGCGGAATTTTTACTGCAAATCCAGATTTGGTAGCAGACGCAAAGAAAATTGAGAAACTATCTTATTCTGAAGCAAATGAATTGGCTAATTTTGGAACTACTATTTTACATGCAAAAACTATTATTCCTTTATTAGAAAAAAATATTAATTTAAGAATTTTAAACACCTTTAATAAGGAAGATAAAGGAACTTTAATAACCGCAGCGTCTTCACAAAAAGGAATTAAATCTATTTCTACCATTAATAATGTTTCTTTATTGAATTTTGAAGGAAGAGGTTTGTTAGGAAAAGTAGGAGTAGATGCACGTATTTTTAGAGCATTAAGTGAGCGGAATATAAATGTTAGTATTATTTCTCAAGGTTCTTCAGAGAGAGGAATTGGATTAATTATCGACACCGATAGGGCTTCTGAAGCTGTTTTAGCTTTAGAAACTGCCTTTGAAAGCGATTTTTACGCGCAAGACGTACATCAGATTTCGGTAACACAGAATGTTGCGGTAATTTCTATTATTGGTCAAGATTTAAGTGAATTTCATCTTCCTTACAATGCCTTAATTAAAAATCAAATTGTCCCATTATTATTTAATAATACAGTTACAGGTAAAAACGTGAGTTTGGTGGTTAAAAAAGATCAACTTCACAAGGCTGTAAATGTAATTCACGGACAAGTTTTTGGAATTGCAAAAAAAATAAATATTGCTGTTTTTGGAAAAGGTCTGGTTGGTGGAACTTTAATTCATCAGATTTTAGAAAATGCAGCATCTGTATTAGAGCGAAGAAAAATTCAATTAAATGTTTTTGCAGTGGCAAGTTCTAAAAAGGTATTGCTTCAAAAAACAGGAGTTTCTAAAAACTGGGAGCAAGATTTAGAGAACATAGGACAAGAAAATATTGAAATACAAGACATAATTGACTTTGCAAATACACATCATTTTGAAAATTTAATTGCAGTAGACAATACGGCGAGTATACCGTTTGTAGAAAATTATATTCCGTTAATTGCTGCAGGTTTCGATTTGGTCTCTTGTAACAAAATAGCAAATACGCTGTCTTTTGATTTTTATAAAGAATTAAGAACAAAACTAAAAGAACATAAAAAGCAGTATTTATACGAAACCAATGTAGGTGCTGGATTGCCTTTAATAGATACCATAAGACTTTTGCATGAATCTGGAGAAAATATTACCAAGATTAAAGGGGTCTTTTCTGGAAGTTTAAGTTATTTATTCAATACTTTTTCTGAAGAAAATAAACCTTTTTCAGAAGTTTTAAAAGATGCCATAGCGCAAGGATTTACAGAGCCAGACCCAAGAGAAGATTTGGGCGGAAATGATGTAGCTAGAAAATTATTGATTTTAGCAAGAGAATTAGAATTAGAAAATGAGTTTGTAGATGCAAATATTCAGAATTTAATTCCAACCAATTTAAGAGGAGGAACTGTAACCGATTTTCTATCGAACTTAGAAGCGATGAATGCAGAATATCAACAAATAAAAGAAGCGCAAAAAGAAAATTGTGTTTTACGATATATTGGCGAGTTAAGTGGAGATTTATCTCAAAATACGGGTAATTTAGAAGTAAAATTAGTGTCGGTTTCTAAGACTTCTCCTTTAGGATCTTTAAAAGGTTCTGATGCAATCTTTGAAATTTATACAGAATCATACGGAGAACAGCCTATTGTAATTCAAGGTGCAGGAGCAGGTTCTAAAGTAACAGCAAGAGGTGTTTTTGGAGATATTTTAAGACTGGCAAAACATCATAATTAAACTATGAAAAGATTGAAGAATTAAATCATTAAACGTTCAATCATTCAATTTTAAATCATTTAATTTTTCAATAAAAAATGAGCAAACATTTCGAAACAGCAGCGATTAGAAATCAAACAGAACGAACACAATTTTCTGAACATTCTACCCCATTATATCTCACCTCTAGTTTTGTTTTTGACGATGCAGAAGAAATGCGTGCATCCTTTGCAGAAGAAAAAGAACGCAATTTATACAGTCGTTTTACAAATCCGAATACTACAGAATTTGTAGATAAAATTGTAAGTATGGAAGGTGCCGAAGCCGGTTATGCATTTGCAACGGGTATGTCTGCAATTTTTTCCACATTTGCAGCTTTGCTTAGTGCAGGAGATCATATCGTATCTTGCAGATCTGTTTTTGGTTCTACGCATAGTATGTTTACAAAGTTTTTACCAAAATGGAATATAGAAACTTCCTACTTTAAAGTAAATGAAGTCGATTTGTTAGAAAGCTTAATTCAACCAAATACAAAAATTCTATATATAGAAACCCCTACAAATCCAGCAGTAGATATTCTTGATTTAGAGTTGATTG
This sequence comes from uncultured Polaribacter sp., assembly GCA_913061165.1. Taxonomy (GTDB): domain Bacteria; phylum Bacteroidota; class Bacteroidia; order Flavobacteriales; family Flavobacteriaceae; genus Polaribacter. The sequence goes on along the minus strand of CAJXTJ010000010.1, from coordinate 6,680 downwards.
GTCAAATTGCTAAAAAGCACAAGCTTATTTATATTGTTGATAATTGTTTTGCAACACCTTATGTGCAACAACCTATTAAGTTTGGTGCAGATTTGGTAATTCATTCTGCTACAAAATTAATAGACGGACAAGGGAGAGTTTTAGGCGGCGTTACTGTTGGAAACAAAGAATTAATGCGAGAAATTTATTTATTTGCAAGAAATACGGGGCCAGCAATGTCTCCTTTTAATGCATGGGTTTTGTCTAAAAGTTTAGAAACTTTGGCTGTTAGAGTAGAGAAACATGCAGAAAATGCGTTAAAGGTTGCTGAATTTTTAGAAACGCAAGAAAACATTACCATGGTAAAGTATCCATTTTTAAAATCACATCCACAATATACTATTGCTAAAAATCAAATGAAATTAGGTGGTAATATTGTAGCTTTCGAAATTAAGGGAGGTATTGCAGCGGGAAGAACATTTTTAGATACTATTAAAATGTGTTCATTATCAGCAAATTTAGGAGATACAAGAACTATTGTTACACATCCATCGTCTACAACACACGGTAGTTTGTCTGAAGAGGATAGGTTAGCAGTTGGTATTACAGATGGTTTGGTTAGAGTTTCTGTAGGTTTAGAAAATGTAGCAGATATTATAGAAGATTTAGAGCAGGCTTTAAATAGCTAAACCAATTTAAAATTACGTAATTTTGTTTATGCTTTCTAAAAAGACAAAATACGGAATTAAAGCACTTACTTTTTTGGGAAGGCAAGTAGACAATACTCCTGTAGCTATTGCTACGATTTCTAAAAGTGAAAATATTTCCCTAAAATTCTTAGAAAGTATTCTATTAACACTTCGAAAAAACGGAATTTTAGGCTCTAAAAAAGGGAAAGGTGGTGGTTATTATTTATTAAAATCACCTTCTGAAATACCAATGACTGCTATTATGAGAATTCTCGAAGGACCTATTTCTATGGTGCCTTGTGTGAGTTTAAATTTCTATGAAAAGTGTGCTGATTGTCCTGATGAAAGTGCCTGTGCTGTTCATAATTTAATGATGCAAGTTAGAGACAATACTTTAGATATTTTTAGAAATACTTCATTAGCAGATCTTTGTAATTGCTAAACTATACTGAATACGATGTATTTTATAGCTTAAGTTTTTAATACCAATTTTTATTTCAACAAGAACTCTTTTTCGATTTCATATTCGTAATGATACATGCTTTTTTTTATTAATCTACTAAATCTATAGGGTTTATGTTTATATTATGAATTTATTGTATTTTAATTTTAAATTTAAGTGTATGTTTGTAGTATCCTACTAAACCAATAGGGTAATTTTATTTGAATTAATTATCTATGATTTTAAACCAGTTTTTTTTTAGTAGGAAAACACAAAGTAGGGGTTTTGAGGAAGATAAAACTTCTGAAAAACCTTTACGTAGTGTTGCAAAAGCTTTGAGCTGGAGATTTATAGGAACTGCAGATACTTTACTTGTTTCTTATTTTGTAACAGGCGCAATTGGGTTGGCTACCTCTATTGCTACCATAGATTTTTTAACAAAACTACTACTGTATTTCTTTCATGAAAGAATTTGGAATCATATAAAATGGGGAAAATAGCACAGATGAATTTAGAAAAAATAAATAAAGAATTACAAAATAAAAGTCCAGAAGAAATAATTAATTGGGCTATTACTATTGCATATAAACCGATAGTGACTACTAATTTTAGGCCTTATGAAGTGGCTATTTTAGATGCAGTTACTGCGGTTCAAAAAGAGGTGACGGTAGTTTGGTGTGATACTGGGTATAATACACAACAAACCTATAAGCATGCAGAAGAGATTATTAAAAGACTGAATCTAAACATTCATTTATATACACCAAAACAAACTGTAGCGCATCGAAATGTGGTGTTAGGAATACCGTCTATTGAAGATCCAGAACATGCTATTTTTACAGAACAAGTAAAGTTAGAGCCATTTTCTAGAGCGATGAAAGAGCAGCAACCAGATGTTTGGTTTACAAATTTAAGGAACGGGCAAACCGCTTTTAGGAATAGTATAGATATTGTTTCTAAGAGCAAAGACGGTATTTTAAAGGTAAGTCCGTTTTATAATTGGACAGACAAAGAATTAGATACGTATTTAGAAGAAAAAGGTTTGCCAAATGAGTTTACCTATTTCGATCCAACAAAAGTAGAAGACAATAGAGAGTGCGGTTTGCATCTCTAAAAGACATAATTATGAATCAAAGAACAATACAAGTAGCTGCTTTAGAAAGTGAAGCAATTTATATATTTAGAGAAGTAGTTGCGCAGTTTGAAAAACCTGTGTTACTTTTTTCTGGGGGAAAAGATAGCATAACGTTAGTTCGTTTGGCACAAAAAGCATTTTTTCCTGCTAAAATTCCGTTTCCATTAATGCATATAGATACTGGGCATAATTTTCCTGAGACCGTAGCATTTAGAGATAAATTAGTAAAAGAATTAGGAGTAGATTTAATCGTAAGAAACGTACAAGACAATATAGATAGCGGACGTGTAAAAGAGGAATCTGGCAGATATGCAAGTAGAAATATGCTGCAAACAGAAACACTTTTAGATGCTATTGAAGAATTTGGTTTTGATGCCTGTATAGGTGGTGCAAGAAGAGATGAAGAAAAAGCGAGAGCAAAAGAAAGAATTTTTTCTGTAAGAGACGACTTCGGACAATGGGATGAGAGAAATCAGCGGCCAGAAGTATTTGATATGCTAAATGGACGCATAGATCTTGGGCAAAATGTGCGTGTGTTTCCTATTTCAAATTGGACAGAGTTGGACGTTTGGTCTTACATTCAAAAAGAAAAAATAGAAATTCCGTCTATTTACTTTGCACACAAAAGAAAAACATTTATTCGAGATGGTATGATCTGGTCTGCAGCAGACGCTGTTGTTTATAGAGATAAAGAAGAAGCAGTTGTAGAAAGAATGGTTCGCTTTAGAACCGTTGGCGATATGAGTTGTACCGCAGCCGTGTTATCTGATGCCGTAGATATTAAAAAAGTAGTGGAAGAAATTAGAGATTCTTCTATCTCTGAGAGAGGCGCAAGAATAGATGATAAACGCTCTGAGGCTGCCATGGAAAAAAGGAAGCAGCAAGGATATTTCTAGAAATTTGCTGTAGAAAATTTCGCTTTTGGCTATTCGCCTTTTGCAAAATGATATAAATTTAATAGAAGGTAAACGGAAAATAGCTAAAAAGCTAGAAAGTCAATTACCAAGAGCTTATAAAAAAATGAACGTACTAAAAATAGCAACAGCAGGCAGCGTAGATGACGGTAAAAGCACCTTAATAGGGCGTCTTTTATATGATACAAAATCTTTAACGGATGATAAGCTTGCTGCAATAGAAGAGAAAAGCAAGCAAAGAGGATTCGATTATTTAGATTTTTCTTTAGCAACAGATGGTTTGGTTGCAGAACGTGAACAAGGCATCACCATTGATGTGGCGCATATTTATTTTTCAACAAGAAAAAAGAGTTTTATTATTGCAGATACTCCTGGGCATATAGAATACACAAGAAATATGGTAACGGGCGCATCTACTGCGCAAGCGTCTATTGTACTGGTGGATGCAAGAAAAGGAGTAGTAGAACAAACATATCGTCATTTTTTTATCAATAATTTACTACGAATTAAAGACGTTGTTATTGCCATTAATAAAATGGATTTGGTTGACTTTTCCGAAGATAAATACAACAGTATCAAAGGAGAAATTGAGTATTTGGCAAGTAAAAGTGATTTTAAGAATCAGCAATTAACCTTTATACCAATGTCTGCTTTGCAAGGAGATAATGTAGCTTCTAAATCTGAAAACATGTCTTGGTATGCAGGTGAAACCTTATTACACCATTTAGAAAAATTAGATACTGAAGCTACCGAAGAAGTAACGCAAGTTCGTTTTCCTGTACAAACTGTAATTAGACCAAAAACAGATGAATATCATGATTTTAGGGGTTACGCAGGTAAGATTTACGGAGGCGATTTAGAAATTGGAGATGAAATAGTAGTCCTTCCATCGCAAACAAAGTCAACCATAAAAAGTATTCATTTTTTTGATGAGGAATATGAAATTGCAAAAAACGGAAGTTCTGTTACCATTACATTGGCAGACAATGTAAATATAAGTAGAGGAGACATGTTGGTAAAAGTTGCTGAAGAACCAACAATTACAAAGCAATTAGACGCAACTATTTGCTGGATGGATAAAGAACCTTTGCAAGTTTCACAGAAATACCATATAAAACACGGTGTAAATGATGCACAAGCAAAAATCACACAATTGTCTAGCATTTTGAAAACAGATTTTTCTGGAAAAATTGAGAATCCGTCTGAATTAGCTTTGAATCAAATAGGAGTTATTCAATTAAAGTTAAGTAAATATTTATTAGTAGACAGCTTCAATCAGAATAAATCAAATGGCGCATTTATTTTGATCAATCCAAAAACAAACAATACCGTTGGTGTCGGTTTTATCCAATAATAAATAGAAAATCATGCAAAGTTTTAGAACAGAAATAGAGAACCCTATCGTAGAAAAAGATATCCTAGAATTAGAACGTAAAATTCAGCTATTTAAAGAAGGAAAAATAGACGAAGAGCGTTTTAGAAGTTTACGTTTGGCAAGAGGTGTATATGGGCAGCGCCAGTTTGGTGTACAAATGATTCGTATAAAATTACCGTACGGAAAAGTATCAAGCGAACAACTGCACAGAATCTCAGACGTTTCTGATGAATATTCTCGTGGGAGATTGCATATTACAACACGTCAAGATATTCAAATTCACCATGTAAGTTTAGATAGAACGCCAGAATTGTGGGCACAGCTAGAAAAGGATGATATTACCTTGCGTGAAGCATGTGGAAATGCCGTTAGAAATATTACAGCATCTGAAACTGCGGGAATAGATGTAGCGGAACCTTTTGATGTTTCTCCGTATGCAGATGCAACGTTTAAATTCTTTTTAAGAAACCCAATTTGTCAAGAAATGGGACGTAAATTTAAAATGTCTTTTTCTGGTACAGATGATGATACTGCTATTAGTTTTATTCATGATTTAGGTTTTATAGCAAAGATAAAAACAGAAAATGGTGTTGCTAAAAAGGGATTTAAGGTTTTATTAGGTGGTGGTTTGGGTTCACAACCAAGGCATGCAGATGTAATCTACGAATTTTTAGAAGAAGATATTTTAATACCCAACTATAGAGAGTGTTTTAAGAATTTTTGATCGTTTTGGAGAACGTGCAAAAAGAGCAAAAGCAAGATTAAAGTTCTTAGTAAAAGAGATAGGCATTGAAAGTTTTTTAGCTCTCGTCTCTAAAGAGATAAATGCCTTAGAAAATAAAACGTTTAAAATTAACACTACAGCTTTTGAACAACCCATTTCTTTTCAAGAAGTAGCAATTCCTGTAATAAAAATAAAGGATGAAGTTGCTTTTCAAAATTGGAAACAATCAAATGTTATCAAACAAAAGCAAGAAGGTTTATTTGCTATTGGAATTAAAGTGCATTTAGGAGATTTTTACACGCCAAAAGCAAGATTGTTAGCAGATTTAGTGAAAAAATATGCGGCAAATGAAATCCGATTGACTTTGCGCCAGAATATTTTAATTCGCCATATTAGGGCAGATCTAATTCCTTTTTTCTATGTTGAATTACAAAAATTAGGTTTTGCAAATGCAGGGTATAATTCTACTTCAGATATTACTGCTTGCCCAGGAACGGATACTTGTAATTTAGGAATTTCTAGTAGTACAGGAATTGCAGTGGTATTAGAAAAAGTATTGGAAGAAGAATACCCTTCTTATATAAATAACAAAGAAATTGCTATTAAAATTAGTGGTTGTATGAACGCGTGTGGGCAACACAATATGGCACATATTGGTTTTCAAGGAATGTCTATTAAAGTGGGTAATTTACAAGCACCTGGCTTACAAGTTTTAATTGGTGGTGGAATTTTAGGAGACGGAAATGGTCGTTTTTCAGATAAATTAGTCAAAATTCCAAGTAAAAGAGGGCCAGACGCTCTACGTATTTTATTGAATGATATTGAAGCGAATCAACAGCAAAAAGAATCGTTTTTAGAATATTATGACAGACAGGGGAAAACGTATTTCTATAATTTGTTAAAAGGATTATCTGATACAACTAATTTGTTACCAGATGATTTTATTGATTGGGGATACTCAGAAAAATACGTAAAAGCAATTGGAGTTGGAGAATGTGCTGGAGTTGTAATTGATTTGATTGCTACTTTATTATTTGAAAGCGAAGAAAAAATTACAAATTCCCAAGAAGCTTTCCAAGAAAATCAGTTTTCAGATAGTATTTATTATGCATACACTGCTATCGTAAATACTGCAAAAGCATTGCTAATTGCAGCGGGTATAAAAACAAATACGCAGGCAGGAATTATTAGTAGTTTTCAAGAGCAATTTGTTACCACTCATAAAATTGAATTGGAAGGCTCTTTTGATGATTTGGTATATCAAATTAAAAATGAAAAGCCTACAAAAATATTTGCTGCAAGTTACTTAAACGATGCAAAATTGTTCTATTCAAAGATTGATGCCTATAGAAAAACAGCAGTCAGCCATGTATCTGTCTCTTATACACATCTGACGCTGCCGACGACTCCTTACGTGTAGAT
>CAJXTJ010000009.1 GCA_913061165.1 uncultured Polaribacter sp. | reverse complement strand
GTAGGTATTTAACTTACTTTGAGCGACAAAAATAAACAAATAAAAAGGAAGAGAATATTCGTTTAAAAAATTCATTTTTAAAACAAATTTATGGCTGTTTAAGATTTTGTTGTAACTTGTTTCAAAATGAAAACAATGAACGAATTTGTTACCTATACGTCAGCAGAAAATTACGCAATTATTACTATTAATAATGGAAAGGCAAATGCCATTTCGCATGAAGTTGTAGCTGGTTTAAATGCTTGTTTAGATGCTGCGGAAGCAGAAAATAAAGTAGTTATTTTAACAGGTAAATCTGGTATTTTTTCTGCAGGATTCGATTTGAAAGTAATGACAGCATCCCCAGAATCTGCCAAAGAATTGGTTACAAAAGGTTCTAAGTTATCATTAAGAATGTTGTCTTTTCCACAGCCTATTATTGTAGCTTGCTCTGGTCATGCAATAGCCAAAGGTGCCTTTTTATTGCTTTCTGCAGATTATAGAATTGGCGTAGAGGGCGATTTTAAAATTGGTTTAAATGAGGTAATGATTGGTATGACCATGCACAATGCAGGTATTGCCATTGCAAAAGCACGTTTGTCTGAGGTATATTTAAATAGAAGCGTAAACAATGCAGAAATTTATAGTTCTAAACAAGCAGTAACTGCTGGTTTTTTAGATAGTATTGTTTCAGAAGATCAGCTATTGCCAGCTGCTATTAAAGTTGCAGAAATGTCTGCGAAGCTAAATAAAAAGGCACATGCAGAAACAAAATTAAAAGTTAGAAAATTACATTTAGAAGCGTTAGAAAATGCAATTTATTTAGACCTAAAAGGAAACATTTCTATTAATCCTTCCTAGTTTTAGTGGTTAATGCTTTTCAAAAACCATAATTCCCGCTTTTATTTCTATCTCTAAATGATTTTTTCTTGGCGTTAAGGGACAAGAATATTTGGCATTATAAGCACAATAAGGATTGTAGGTATTGTTGAAGTTTAATTCAATAGTTCCGTCTGTATTCTCACTAGTGGTCATCACATCCATATAGCGTCCGCCGCCGTAGGATTCATTGCTAGAAGTAGCATCTGTAAATGGCAAGAATAAGTAGTCTTTGTATTTCTCATCTCGCAGGTCATCCTGACTTCGGTAAATTGTGAGTTCGCAAGCTGTTCCTTTTAAAGTAAAATTAAGAGTGCCATATTCTTTGTATAAAGGCTTTCTATCTGTGGTAGTGGCCATTTCAAAAGTGGGTGCATTTTTTGTTTTTACCAAGGTTGCAATAACGATAAATGTTGAATCTACCGGAAAGAAATCTAATCCTTTAAAACCTTTTAAATCTTTCTTTTTTAGAGGAGATGTAGAGGCGTCTTTATAACTGGCATTTAGTTTTTGCTGATACTCGGTTTTTCCTATTAAGGCTCTTTTTCCTTGAGAGTTGCAAGAACATAGAGCAGTCATAAGGCAAAGTAATAGTAGATTTTTTTTCATTTTTTTCAATTTTGAAAAGTATAATATTTTATTTTTATAAATCCAATTGCATTCCTTCAAAAGCAAACTTAAAACCTAGTTTTTCAACATTCATTTTTTCTTTTGATATATTTTGAAGTGCAGGGTTTGTGTGGTTAAAATGAATAAAGAATATTTTATTTTTTGTTGCTGTATTTTCTTCTTTAAACAGCTGAAGGGTTTCTTTTATAAACGGATGCGGAATTTCAGACATCGGTCTCTTGATTTCTCCATCTTTAAAAAATGTGGCATCTAAAAAAGCATAATCTACTTTTTTAACTTCTGCTATTATATTTTTTTGCCACTTTTCCCATTTATTAATATCCGGAATAAACAATGCGGTTTTATTTTTACCTTCAATTTTATAGCCAACCGTTTCAGAAAACTCATCTCTGTGGGGCACTAAAAAAGGGGTAACGCTAAGATTTTGGTTTAAGGTAATTGTTGCATCGTTTTGTAAATTTTCAAATACAATATTCTCTAATTTCACTAACTGATTCCAGGGACCGTTTTTACTTAAATATGTTTTCATTTTTGGCATCACAAAAACCTTTGTTCCTTGCCTTCCTAAAGCTTCTCTGCCAAAATACATTAAGCCTGTATAGTGCCCAATATGAGCATGTGTTAGAAAGATACCGTCTATTAAAGTATTTGTTTTTAAGTGATTTTGCTCTAAAGACGCCAATTGAGTGGCAATATCTGGCGTAGCTTCAAAGAGCCATTTTTGCTTGTTTTCTAAATCTACTAAACCCAATGAAACTACTTTTTGCTTTTTAGAAGTGCCATTATAAAAATTAGCACAGCATTCTTTCTGGCAACCAATATGAGGATAACCGGCATCTTGTGCTATTCCTAAAACCGTAATATATTGTTTAGATTCTTTTTTATTTTCAACTACTCTTGTTTCTTTATTGCAAGAAATTAGAGAAATACAAAAAAGAAGTAGTAGTTGTTTCATTCTAAAATTTTAGAATTTAAAGATAAAAAAAAGCATCAAACTAAATTGATGCTTTTCATTTTAATACATACTTTTTTTATAATTTCATTCTCCAGCCATATGGGTCTTCAGTTTTATTTGTCTGAATATCCGTAATTGTTTTCTTTAATAGGCTAGCGAAAGAGTTGTCTAAATCGGGTAAATCATACTCTTTTTCTTTGTAACCAAAGCCAGATATTGGAGAAATTACAGCAGCAGTTCCTGTACCAAACATTTCCTTTAAACTTCCAGATTGTGCCGCAGCAACAACTTCTGAAACAGAAATTTTTCTTACTTCAACATTAATTTTTAAATCTTCAGCAATTTTAATGATACTCTTACGTGTAATTCCGTCTAAAATTCGATCGTTTGTTGGGCTGGTAATTAAGGTATCATTAATTCGAACAAAGATGTTCATTGCTCCAGCTTCTTCAATATATTCGTGGGTATTGTCATCTGTCCAGATTACTTGATCATATCCTTTATCAATGGCTAATTGTGTTGGGTAAAACTGAGCGGCATAATTACCACCTGCTTTTGCAAAACCAACACCACCATTTGCAGCACGTGCATATTTTTCTTCAATTAAAACTTTTACTTTACCTGCAAAGTAAGCTCCAGATGGCGCTGTACAAATTATAAATTTATATTCATTTGCAGGAGAGGCATGAAAACCGTTTCCAGAAGCAAACATAAAAGGTCTAATATAAAGAGAGCTTCCTTCATTTGTAGGAATCCAGGCTTCATCAACTTTTAATAATTGCTTTAAACCACTCATGAAAATTTCTTCAGGAATTTGAGGAATTACCAAACGTTCTGCAGATTTATTTAAGCGTTTGCAGTTCTCTAATGGTCTAAATAACAATGTATTTCCTTCAGCATCTTTGTATGCTTTCATTCCTTCGAAAATAGATTGTCCGTAATGAAAAATCTTAGCAGAAGGATCTAGAGAAATTGGTGCATACGCCTCAATAATTGGAGTTTGCCAAGCACCATCTTTAAAAGTACACGTTAACATATGATCAGAAAAAACACTACCAAAAGGTAAGTTATTAAAATCTACACTTTCAATTTTAGATGTTTCTGTATGTTTGATTTCTATATTAGAATTCATAATTATAAGGATTATTTTACAGAACAAATGTACATAATTTATTCATCTGAAGAAATATAAAAACGGTCGGTTTGATGTTAAAATCCTTATATTTGTTTATAAAGGATTAAAATATAGAATATGAAATTTGCAATTCAATTTTGTGCAGTAGCATTGGTGTTTTTTGTGGGATGCAAACAAGCGGAAAAAGTAAATAATTTAGAAATAAGTAAGGTTCAAGAGTTGGCATTTGTTTCTTTTGGAGATAAAATTTCTAATGAGGAAGTAGTTACCTCAAAAGAAATGTTGCTTAAATTTAAAGACATGATTGTTGGCGATACTATAAATGTAAAATTTGCATCAGAAATTAAGGAAGTTTGTGCTGCTAAAGGATGTTGGATGAAACTACCTTTGACCGCAGAGAAAGAAGTAATGGTTCGTTTTAAAGATTATGGCTTTTTTATGCCTTTAGATTCTCAGGGAAAAGAGGTTGTTTTAGAAGGGAAAGCATTTGTACAGACTACATCCGTAGCAGAATTACGGCATTATGCAAAAGATGCAGGAAAAAGTAAAGAAGAAATTGCAGCAATTACAAATTCGAAAAAGGAGTTTTCATTTGAAGCAAATGGAGTGTTATTAAAAGTAAAATAAACATAGATTTCTATTTAGTATAATAAAAATCATAAAAAATACAAGCAGTTTGAAAAGAGAAATTTTAGTAACTTCAGATGGTTCTACAACCATACATTTACCAGAGTTAGACGAACAATACCATTCTAAAAATGGTTCGATTAATGAAACATACCACGTTTTTATAAACAGTGGATTAAAATTAGTTTCTTCTGAAAAGGTTGCAATATTAGAAATTGGTTTTGGTACTGGTTTAAATTGTTTTATTACGTATTTAGAAGGCAAAAGAGTTATTGATTATGTGGGTGTAGAGGCATATCCAGTTACCGCTGAGGAGGTTGAGAAGATGAATTTTATTTCAGTTTTAAAAGCAGAAAAAGATAGTGCTGTTTTTGAAAAAATGCATGCTGTTTCTTGGGAAGAAAAACACCAAATTTCAGAAACATTTTCTTTATTGAAAAGAAAACAGCTGTTTGAAAATATTGAAGATGAAGATGCATTTAATCTAATATATTTTGATGCATTTGGTGCCCGGGTGCAACCTGAATTGTGGTCTGAAGAAATCTTTAGAAAAATGTTTAATGCTTTAAAAGAGAACGGAATTTTAGTAACCTATTCTGCAAAAGGAAGCGTAAGAAGAGCAATGCAAGCAGTTGGTTTTACTGTAGAACGTTTACCTGGCCCTCCGGGAAAAAGAGAAATGCTAAGAGCTATTAAGAAGTTGTAAAAATTAGTAAACAGTTTTAAGTATCAGTTGGTATTAGAAAGAGTTCAGTTTACGCAGTGTCGCTTGTATTGAAACAAAAAGAATAAGGATCAATTAAAATTAATAAGAATGCAATTTAGAAGAAAGTTTGGCAGAAAAAAAGAATCAAAACCAACAAAAGGACTTTTTTTAATTTTATTACTAGTGGTTGCTGTTATTTTGTGGTATAAAATGGAAGTTATTTTAGATAGTTTATTTTAAAAATTAAAATAATAAAGATGGCTATTGTAAAAACAGAAAAAATTATTTTAGGAATTGATCCTGGTACTACAATTATGGGTTTCGGACTTATAAAGGTGGTTGGAAAGAAGATGGAATTTATTCAGATGAATGAATTGATGTTGAAAAAATATGATGATCACTATCTAAAGCTAAAACTCATTTTTGAGAGAACAATAGAGCTAATAGATACTTACAATCCTGATGAAATTGCAATTGAAGCGCCGTTTTTTGGTAAAAATGTGCAATCTATGTTAAAGTTAGGAAGAGCGCAAGGAGTTGCAATGGCAGCAGGTTTGTCCCGTGAAATACCAATTACAGAATATTTACCAAAGAAAATTAAAATGGCAGTTACAGGAAATGGTAATGCTAGTAAAGAGCAGGTTGCTTTGATGTTAAAATCGCTCTTAAACCTAAAAACACTTCCAAAAAACCTAGACGCAACAGATGGTTTAGCCGCAGCAGTTTGTCATTTCTATAACTCAGGAAAAGTTGTTGGAGGAAAAAACTATACAGGTTGGGCTAGTTTTGTGAAAGACAATCCTTCGAAAATTAAATAGCTTAGAAAAAGACACAAATTAATAACCGATAACCTATAACTAATTTGTCCGGAATATACATTCACATACCATTTTGCAAGCAAGCATGTTTTTATTGCGATTTTCATTTCTCTACCTCGTTAAAGAAAAAAGAAGACATGATTGTCTCTTTAGTAAGAGAAATTGAACTGAGAAAAGACGAGTTAGAAGATAAAATTATAGAAACTATTTATTTTGGTGGAGGCACACCTTCTGTTTTAAATACTGAAGAAATTCAGGTATTGATAGCTGCAGTATATGCAAATTTTGAGGTTATAGAAAACCCGGAAATAACGCTAGAGGCAAATCCTGATGATTTGTCTGAAGAGAAGATAATTGAGCTTTCTAAAAGTTTAATTAACCGCCTAAGTATCGGTGTTCAGTCTTTCTTTGAGAAGGATTTAAAGTTAATGAATCGTGCACATAATTCAGAAGAAGCAAAGAAATCTTTGTCTTTTGCAGCTCGCTATTTTGATAATATTTCTTTAGACTTAATATACGGAATTCCGTATTGCACAAACGAAGAATGGTTGGTTAATATTCAGACAGCATTAAGTTTTGATATTCCGCATATTAGTAGTTATGCCTTAGTAGTAGAGCCAAAAACAGCTTTAGAAGCTTTAATAGCAAAAGGGAAAATTAAAAGTGTTTCTGATTATAAAGTTCAAGAGCAGTTTCAAATACTAACAAAAGAGTTGGACAAAGCGGGGTACATACATTATGAATTATCTAGCTTCGGAAAAGAGGGTTTTTTCAGTAAAAACAATACTGCCTATTGGTTTGGGAAACCGTATCTAGGAATTGGCCCATCTGCGCACTCCTTCGATGGAAAACAACGTAGTTGGAATGTTAAAAATAATACGAAGTATATAAAAGCGATTCAAGAGAATATAGTTCCTATAGAAAGAGAGACCTTGTCTACAGCAGATCGATACAATGAATATATTATGACTGGTTTAAGAACTATGTGGGGTGTTTCGTTGAATGAAATTGAAAATAACTTTGGAGTAAAATATGCTGAATATTTTAAGAATCAATCTAAAAAACACATTGAAGAAGGTCTGTTATCTAATAAAAATGGAGTTTTAAAAACGAGCGAAAAAGGGAGGTTTTTGGTAGACGGAATTGCTTCTGATCTTTTTATGTTAAACTAATTCAAGTTCCTTTTCTAATTTTTATAAATCTTTGAACCCTTTTTTATTTAATAACTTATATTTGAATCTATTTCAGTAAAATATTAAAATAATTTTAGCCTACATGAAAGCAATTATAGAATACAATTCTAGAAAAATTACAATAGATGTTTCTAAACCTTTAGATATTTCTATTGCCATAGATGCATCAAGAAAAAATGTAAATGCTTGGTATTTAGGTGAGCCAGAGATATTTCCAGAGAATATTGATGGTGAATTAGTTAAGGTTTCTGAAGGTGCTGTTATAAACTTTAATAACATTCATTTTAATCCGCATGCACACATAACACATACAGAATGTGTGGGTCATATTACAGAAGAGGTATATTCTGTAAATCAGAATTTAAAACATTATTTTTTTGTTTCCGAGGTGGTTACAGTTGCACCAGAAAGCAGAGGAGAAGATTTTGTAATTTCTGAAAAACAATTAAAAACAGCGTTAAGAAATAAAAAAAGAGATGCTATTATAATTAGAACATTGCCTAATTTAAAGGATAAAAAGACGATGCAATATTCGAATACTAATCCGCCATACTTGCTGGAAGAAGCAGCCGTTTATCTGCGTGAAAAAGGAATAAAACACCTATTGATTGATTTGCCTTCTGTAGATAAAGAAAAAGATAACGGAAAGTTATTAGCACACAATGCTTTTTGGAATACGACTGGAAAAGTTCGATTAGATGCAACGATTACAGAATTCATCTATGTACCTAATTCGGTAGAAGATGGTGAGTATTTATTAAATTTAATGATTGCACCTTTTGAAAATGACGCAACACCTAGTAAGCCTATTTTATATAAAATTATAAAATAAATTTATGCGAAAAATCTTCCATAAAAAAAGATTTTTTATTGGGATTAGTATCCTACTATTGGTGCTGATTTATAGGGTCTCTTATGCCGATATTTCTGTAGAAGAATTAAAAAAGGAATATGCAAATGAACAATCAGAGTTTTTAGCAATTAATGGAATGCAGGTGCATTATAGAGATGAAGGTACTGGTTTCCCAATTGTTTTAATCCATGGCACAGCAGCTTCTTTACATACTTATGATGCTTGGACAAAACAACTATCCAAAGACTATCGAGTTATTAGATTAGATTTACCTGCCTTTGGTTTAACAGGTCCAAACAAGAATGCAGATTACTCTATAGAGAGTTATACAAAGTTTTTGTTTCAATTTTTAGAAAAAATAAAGGTTGATAAATTTTATCTTGCAGGAAATTCTTTAGGAGGAAATATTGCTTGGAATTATGCTGCAGAATACCCAAATAAAGTACGCAAACTTATTTTAATAGATGCCAGTGGTTTGCCAACCTTTACCCCACAACCATCAATTTTTAAAATGGCAAAAACACCAATCTTAAATTCGTTGTTTTTGTACATCACACCCAAGTTTATTATTAGAAAAAATATAGAGCAAGTATATGCTGATAAATTAAAAGTTACAGACACTCTTGTTATACGGTATCATAAAATGTCTTTGAGAACAGGAAATAGAAAGGCTTTTATAGAGAGAGCAAAAACGGATTTCAATTTAGCTGAAAAAGTAAATTTAGTAAAGTTAAAAAGTGTAAAAACTACCACATTATTAATTTGGGGAGCAAAAGATACTTGGATTCCTTTAGGAAATGGAAAAAGAATGGATAGCATGCTGCCGAACTCTAAACTGGTTATTTTAGAAAATTCAGGTCATGTTCCTATGGAGGAAAACCCAAAAGAAAGTTTAGAGTTTTTAAAATCTTTTTTAAATGAATCTTTGTAAAAATTAAAAATGCACATAACGCAATTAAGAGATTTTTGTTTGTCAAAAAAAGGAGTAACAGAGCACTTTCCTTTTGATAACGTAACTTTGGTTTTTAAAGTGATGGATAAAATTTTTGTACTTACAAGAATAGATAAGTGGGAGCAAGGTGCACAATGTGTAAATTTAAAATGTGATCCTGAGAAAGCAGAAGAATTACGAGAAGTTTATGAAGGTGTGCAACCGGGTTGGCATTCGAACAAAAAGCATTGGAATACAGTAACTCTTAATTCTAAAGATATTTCACAAAATTTGGCTATAACGCTAATAAATCATTCTTATGCTATGGTGGTGAAAGGATTGACAAAAAAAACACAAGTAATATTAAAGGATTTGTAAAATGAAAAAGCAAGAACTTAGAGCGCTTTACAAGCAAAAAAGAAATGACCTAACTGAAATCCAAATTAAGGATTTGCAAGAAAATATATACCAACAGATTTATAACTTAGATCTTTCTACTGTTAAAAATGTGCATTTATTTCTATCCATACCTAAATTTAAAGAGATAGATACCGCAGCGTTAATTACCTATTTTAGAGACAAAAATAAACGGATTGTAGTAAGTAAATGCAATTTTAAAGACAATACATTGTCGCATTTTTATCTAGAAGATGATACTGTTTTAGAGTTGAATAGATTAGATGTTCCAGAACCTGTAAATGCAGATCCAGCTTTAGAAAATGACTTAGATTTAATTTTTATACCAATGTTAATCTCTGATGATAAAAAATTCAGAGTGGGTTATGGAAAAGGTTTCTATGATCGATTTTTATCAAACTGTAGAAAAGACGCAAAATTTATAGGATTAAATTTTTTTCCACCAGTAAAAGAAATAGAAGATAAAAATGAATTTGATATTCCTTTGCACCAAGTAATCTATCCAAAATAATAGGAATAGCCCCTTTTATTCTTTGTAAATTTGTAGTAAATAATTTGGTATATGATTGTAAAAGGTAATATTGTTGATATACAAAACAAGAAAATTTTTAAAGGTGAAGTTGAAGTAGAAAATGGAAAAATTATAGGGGTTAGAGCAACACAACACCTTCAAGAAAACTATATTTTACCTGGTTTTGTAGATGCACATATTCATATAGAAAGTTCGATGTTAGTGCCTTCAGAATTTGCTAAAATAGCCGTAATTCATGGCACAGTTGCCACCGTTTCTGATCCGCATGAAATTGCCAATGTGTTGGGTGTAAAAGGAGTAGAATTTATGATTCAAAACGGAAAGAAGGTTCCGTTGAAATTTAATTTTGGAGCCCCAAGTTGTGTGCCAGCAACCTCTTTTGAAAGTGCTGGTGCAATTATTGATGCTAATGATATTAAGTTGATGATGGAAAATCCTGATATCAAATATTTAGCAGAAATGATGAACTATCCGGGTGTTTTATTTGATGATGAAGAGGTGCTTAAAAAGATTCAACATTCAAAAAACAACAATAAACCAATTGATGGTCACGCCCCAGGCTTAAGAGGCGATGCTGTTACTAAATACATTGCTGCTGGCATTTCTACAGATCATGAGTGTTTTACTTTTGATGAAGCTTTAGAGAAGTTGCAAAAAGGAATGAAGGTACTTATTAGAGAGGGAAGTGCTGCAAAAAACTTCGAAGCTTTGATTGATTTATTACCAGAACATTTCGAGAATATGATGTTTTGTTCAGATGATAAGCATCCAGATGATTTGCTGTTAGGCCATATAAATCAATTATGTGAAAGAGCAGTAGCAAAAGGAATTGACGTCTTTAAAGTGTTGCAAGCAGCTTGCGTAAACCCTGTAAAACATTATAATTTAGAGGTTGGTTTGTTGCAAAAAGGAGATGCTGCAGATTTTATTTTGGTTGATAATTTAAAGAACTTTAATATTTTAGAAACCTACATTAACGGAGATTTGGTGGCTAAAAACGGAGAAAGTTTTGTGAAATCTGTAGATTTTGAAGTTTTAAACAATTTTAACACGGATAAAAAGAAAGTAGCAGATTTTAGATTTGAATCTTCAGCAAATAAAATTAGAGTCATTGAGGCTTTAGATGGTGAATTGGTAACCAATCAAATTGAAGCAAACACTTTAATTGTTGATGGAAATTTAGTTTCAAATACGGCAACTGATGTTCTAAAAATGACGGTTGTAAATCGGTATAAAAACGCAAAACCATCCATCGCTTTTATTAAGAATTTCGGAATCAAAGAGGGCGCCATTGCAAGTTCTGTGGGGCACGATTCTCATAATATTATTGCTATAGGGGTCTCTGATGAAGCAATTTGTAAAGCGGTGAATTTAATTATTGAAAATAGCGGCGGCATTTGTGCTGTAAATGCATCCGAAGAAAAAATTGTTTCTTTACCTGTGGCAGGAATTATGTCTGATTTATCTGCCCAAGAAATTGGAAAATCTTATGCTGACTTGGATGCAATGGCAAAACGAATGGGCAGTAAACTAAGAGCGCCTTATATGAGTTTGTCTTTTATGGCCCTATTGGTAATTCCTGCTTTAAAATTGTCAGACAAAGGTTTATTCGATGGAACTTCTTTTCAATTTACGTCGTTGGAAGTGCTATAAGATAATTTGGCTTATTTACTTTTAACTACATGCATTCCAAATAATATCTTTTGGTGTGGGTGCAGTAATTGCTACTTCTTCTTTAGAAACTGGGTGTATAAATTTTATTTTTCGGGCATGTAAACTAATGCTTCCATCTTTATTAGAACGTGGAAAACCATACTTTAAATCTCCTTTTATAGCACTTCCAATATAAGATAACTGTGTTCTAATTTGATGATGTCTACCTGTTTCTAAATCAATTTCAATTAAAAAATAATTTTCCAATTTTTTAATGATATTGTAGTGTAAGATAGCTTTCTTACTTCCTTCAATTTCTTTCTTGTAGACAAAAGATTTGTTCTTTTTAGTGTCTTTTTTTAAGAAATTAATAAGCGTATCCGCAGTCGCTTTTGGTGCATTTTTTACAAGTGCCCAATAGGTTTTCTTAATTGTCTTTTCGCGTAACATTTTATTTAAACGCTCTAAAGCTTTAGAGGTTCTTGCAAAAATCACTATTCCAGAAGTAGGCCTGTCTAATCTATGCACGGTGCCAATAAAAACCAGACCAGGTTTGTTGTACTTGTCTTTTACGTATTCCTTAACCACATCGCTTAAAGGTTTGTCGCCCGTTTTATCACCTTGCGTGATATCGCCGGCCCTTTTATTTACAATAATAATGTGATTGTCTTCAAATAAAACCTGTAAATTCTCTTTTGTGGAGTTCATAGAACAGTTGAATAGTACCTTAAGCTTGTCTAAAGGTTATTTGAAATCTTTGGCAACATCTTCATTTACACCATCTATAAAGTCTAAAAATTCTTTTCTACCCAAGCTTGTAGAAGAAGAAGTTAAAAATGATGTTGGAACCGTTTGCCAAAATTCTAGTAATTTCTTTTTATAAGAAGTTATTTGTTTGTTTAATTTAGAGCTTCCTAGTTTGTCTGCTTTTGTGAAAACAATACAAAACGGAATTTGATTTTCACCTAAAAACTGCATAAAATCTAAATCTATTTTTTGAGGATCATGTCTAGAGTCTATCAATACAAAAGTACATACCAGTTGCTCTCTTTCTTTAAAATAGTTTTCTATGAAATATTGAAAAATTACTCTTTTCTTTTTAGAAACAGAAGCATAACCATAGCCCGGTAAATCTACTAGAAACCATTCTTCATTTATTTTAAAGTGATTTATAAGTTGTGTTTTTCCTGGTTTTCCAGAAATTTTAGCCAAGTCTTTGCGCTCCATTAACATGTTAATTAAGGAAGACTTACCAACATTAGAACGACCTATAAAGGCATACTCTGGCATTCTTTCTTGCGGGGCTTTAGTAACATTACTGTTACTCATTATAAATTCTGCAGACTTAATTTTCATTAAATTATATATTTCTAGAAATCAGCCATTTGTGAAGAATTCTATTGAATTCTAAGGGTCTCTCCATCATTGCAGCGTGCCCACATTTATCAATCCAAAATAAATCAGAATCGGGTAAAATTTTATTAAAATCTACAGCAACTTCTGGCGGAGTTACAACATCTTGTTTTCCCCAGATTAAACAGGTTGGCTGTTTCATTGCGGGCAAGTCAGCAGACATGTTGTGTCTAATAGCGCTTTTTGCAATTGCTAAAGTTCTTATTACAGAACTTCTATCATTTACTATTTTAAAAATATCATCCACCATTTCTTTCGTTCCGATAGCTGGATCGTAAAAAACTCCTTGTGTTTTTTCTTTGATATATTCATAGTTTCCTCTTTTTGGGAAACTATCTCCCATAGCTTTTTCATACAAACCAGAACTTCCTGTTAAGACTAGCGCTTTAACTTGTTCTTGATTATGTTTTGTGAAATATAAAGCAATATGACCTCCTAGAGAATTACCTAGTAAGATAGCGTTATTAACTTTTTTATGTTGCATAAATTCTTTTAGAAACCCGGCTAAACTTTTAACGTTGGTTTGTAAAAGAGGAAGGGAGTATAGCGGTAACTCTGGTATTAATACTTTGTAACCATTTTTGGAAAAATGTTCATAGGTATCACCAAAATTACTTAAGGCACCCATTAAACCGTGTAAAATAATAATAACAGGTCCTTCACCCGCTTCTGCATATGTAAATTTCCCTTCGGTTTTCAACTGGTCAATCATCGTTCAATTCATTTTACGTAATGGCAAATGTAATTCTTTTTTATAACATAATTCCCGTTTTACTAAATCACTCTAAATCATATTTTAAGACAGGTCTTGTCTGCAATTGGTGTACAAAAGCAATAAGTTGTTAACAATGTGGTAAAAAGTGGTAAGAAGTGGTAAAATTTATATATTTTTGATACATACTAAAATATATTTTACTCGTGATAAATTTAATTGGGACATATGAATGTACCGCAGATGCGAAAGGTAGGGTGCTATTCTCATCCGCGCTTAAAAAGCAGTTGCAACCAATTTTAAATGAGGGATTTGTAATAAAAAGAGCTGTTTTTCAACCTTGCCTAGAATTGTATTCTATGGAAGAGTGGAATTTAATGATGGTTAAAGTTAATAAACTGAATAAGTTTATTAAAAAGAACAATGATTTTATTAGAAGATTTACAGCAGGTGTAAAAATCGTTGAATTTGATGCTGCGGGTAGGGTTTTAATTCCTAAAGATTTATCTGAGTTCGCTGGAATAAAAAAACAAGTTGTTTTGTCTTCTGCGTTGAATATCGTAGAAATTTGGGATAAAGAGAACTATGAAAAGGCAATTGATGCTGCTGCTATAGATTTTGCTGACTTGGCAGAAGAGGTAATGGGAAATAAAGAATTAGATGAATTATCATAGTCCGGTTTTATTAAAAGAAAGTATAGATGCCTTAGCTATTAAAGAAGACGGTGTCTATGTAGATGTTACGTTTGGTGGCGGAGGTCATTCAAGAGAGATTTTGAGTAGACTTGGTAAAAACGGAAGGTTATTTGGTTTTGATCAAGATCCAGACGCATTAGAGAATGTAATTGATGATGCTCGTTTTACGCTGATTCCAGAGAATTTTAGATATATCTCTAGATTTCTAAGGTTTAACGGTGTAAAAAAAGTAGACGGAGTTTTAGCAGATTTAGGTGTTTCTTCTCATCAATTTGACGAGGGAGAAAGAGGTTTTTCTACTCGTTTTGATGGTGACTTAGATATGAGAATGAATCAGAAATCTAAAATTTCCGCAAAGGAGGTTATTAGCGGTTACTCTGAAGAAAAATTAGCAGAGATCTTGTTTTTATATGGTGAGTTAAGGAACTCAAAAAATATTGCAAAAACGATTGTAGAAAAAAGACAAGAAGAAAAAATTGAAACAAGCTTTCAGTTAAAAGACGCTTTACAAAAATATTTACCCAATGCGGTAGCGCATAAAATATTAGCACAGATATTTCAAGCCATTAGAATTGAGGTAAATGAAGAATTAGAGGTCTTGAAGGAGTTTCTTATGCAAATGCCAAATTTATTAAATAAAGAAGGACGGTTAAGTGTTATTTCCTATCATTCTTTAGAAGATAGATTAGTAAAAAGGTTTATTAGAACAGGGTTATTTGTTGGTGAACCGGAAAAAGATGTTTTTGGAAATATAGAAGTTCCTATGGAGAAAGTAGGAAAGTTGATGGTGCCAAAAGCAGCCGAAATAAAAGTAAATAATAGATCTAGAAGTGCAAAACTTAGAATTGCTACTCTAAAAAGGAAAAAGTAATAAGATGTCTAAAGTTAAAAAAAGAGTTTACGGCTTTTTAAGAGGAAGTTTCCTTACAGATGAGTCTGCTTTTAAAAATTGGCGCATTATTATTTTTGTAGTTGGGCTCTTATTAGTAATGATTTCTAGTTCGCACAAATCAGATCAGAAAGTAATAAAAATTGCAGAATTAAATAAATTGAAGCGAGAATTAAGGGCAGAGTATATAGATACTGGTACTATTTTAATGAGAATGAAAATGGAGTCTAGTATTCGGGAGAAAGCAATATATAGAGGTTTAAGACCTTCAGAAACTCCACCAAAAAAAATAAAAGTAACCTATAAAGATAATTAAAATTGGCAACTCACAAAAAAAGCATTTTAACGAAATTCTACTTAGTAGGTGCTTTTATGACGTTGTTTTTATTAGCTATTATTTTAAGAGTTGTTAATCTTCAGTACGTTCAAGGAGATGCCTATAGAGAACTAGCCACAGAACTTACGGTTAGGCAAGACACTATTTACGCAAATAAAGGCAATGTATATGCGGCAGACGGAAATCTACTTGCAACTTCGATGTCTAAATTCAATATTTTCATGGATTTAGTTACGGTAGATAATACGATTTTTGAAGAGAATATTGTGAGTTTGTCAAATGAACTTTCGAAAATGCTAGGGAATTCATCTAGTTATTATCAGAAAAAATTAAGGACTGCAAAAAATAGAAAAAGAAGGTATTTCTTAATTGCTAGAAATATTGGATACACAGATTATTTAAAAATGAGGAAATTTCCAATTTTTAATTTGGGGGTGTATAAGGGTGGTTTTATTGCAAAGCACAGAACGGAACGAGCACACCCTATAGGTAAGATAGCCGAGAGAACTATTGGTTATGACGATTTTAGAGGTGAAGCAGGAATAGAAGGGGCTTTTGCAGATTATATGCAAGGTGAAAATGGATTAAGATGGGAACAAAAAATTGCTAAAAATCAATGGAAACCAATTACCGACTTTAATGAAAAAGAACCAATAGATGGGCATGATATTATTACAACGATAGATGTGAATATTCAAGATATTACGCATCATGCACTTTTAAGAAAGTTAGAGTATTTTGAAGCAGATCATGGTTGTGCGGTGGTTATGGAAACTGCAACCGGAGAAATTAAAGCAATTTCTAATTTAGGTAGAACTAAAAAAGGAAAGTATTACGAAAAGAGAAACTATGCGGTATGGGAAAGTCATGAGCCTGGTTCTACATTTAAGTTGGCAAGCTTAATGGCTGCTTTAGATGATAAATTTATTGATACTTCTACAGTTGTAGATACAGAGAAAGGTAAAATTTTTATTCACGGTTCTAAGGTAGAAGATTCTCATCGAGGTGGTTATGGTAAGATTTCTGCCGCAAGAGTTTTTGAGGTTTCCTCTAATGTGGGCGTTGTGAAGTTAATTAAAAAGCATTACGATCATCAGCCAGAAAAATTTATTAAGAAATTAGAAACATACGGATTTACAAAGGCAATTGGTTTCCCTATTAAAGGAGAGGGAAGACCTGTAGTGCCTATACCATCAGATAAAAGATGGAATAAAATTTCTTTAGAATGGATGTCTTGGGGGTACGGAGTTTCGGTTACACCAATGCAAACCTTAATGTTTTATAATGCTGTTGCAAATAACGGTATAATGGTAAAACCTAGATTTATTAAAGAGCTAAGAAGACAAGATAAAACAGAGAAAGTTTTTGAAACTGTAGTTGTTAACCCCAAAATTGCTTCTGATGAAACTTTAAGTAAAATTAGAAAAGTACTAGAAAATGTAGTTGTAAGAGGAACTGCAAATAATATCTATTCTTCAAATTTTTCTATGGCAGGAAAAACAGGAACTGCTAAAAAATACCTTCCTAAATATAAAGACGAAAATGGCAACACAGTGGCTGCAGGATATTCTAACAAACACTACGTAGCTTCATTTGTAGGTTTTTTTCCTGCAGAGAATCCTAAATATTCTTGTATTGTGGTAATTCATGATCCTAAAAAGGAAAAAGGATATTATGGTGCAACCGTTGCTGGACCTGTTTTTAAAGAAATTGCTCAAAAAATTTATACAACAACTCCTGTAGACAATCAATCTGTAGAAGATAAAGCAAGTTTTGAAGAAATCGAAATGCAATACGCA
This sequence comes from uncultured Polaribacter sp., assembly GCA_913061165.1. GTDB lineage: Bacteria > Bacteroidota > Bacteroidia > Flavobacteriales > Flavobacteriaceae > Polaribacter. The sequence continues at coordinate 16,823 of CAJXTJ010000009.1, read as the reverse complement.
ACGTATGATGATGTATTGAGTAAAAGCCATACACAAATTCCAAATGTTAAAGGGATGTCTGGTATGGATGCATTGTCTTTATTAGAAAATATTGGATTAAAAGTTGAAATTTCTGGAGTTGGTAAAGTAAAATATCAATCTTTAAAAAAAGGAGAAAAATTAGTAAAAGGAAATACAATCACCCTAAAATTATCATAGTCTGAAAAACTTAAAAGACATATTATATAAGGTTGCAATTACTAAAGTATTTGGTGCTACAAACGTAGCCGTAAAAAATCTTGTTTTCGATTCTAGAAAAATTGAAAATGAAGATATTTTTATTGCTCAAAAAGGAGTTTCTGTTGATGGACATTTATACATAAACAAGGCCATAGATTTAGGTGCTACTGTAATTGTTTGTGAAGACTTTCCTGAAACGCAGAAAGACGAAATTACATACGTTCAAGTGGTAGATGCAAATACTGCTCTGGCAGTTATGGCTTCAAATTTTTACGATAACCCTTCTTCTAAAATACCTTTGATAGGTATTACAGGTACAAATGGTAAAACTACCATAGCATCACTCTTATATCAATTATTTAAGATGGCAGGGTATAAAGTAGGGTTGTTGTCTACTGTTAAAGTTTTGGTAGATGATGTTGAATTTAAGGCAACCCACACAACACCAGATTCTATAACGATTAATGGGTATCTAGATAAAATGATTGACGCCGGTGTAGATTTCTGCTTTATGGAGGTTAGTTCTCACGGTATTCATCAAAAAAGAACAGAAGGATTGGTTTTTACTGGCGGTATTTATACAAATCTTTCGCATGACCATTTAGATTATCATCAAACGTTTGCAGCATATAGAAATGTAAAAAAAGAATTTTTTGATGGATTGCCAAAATCGGCATTTGCATTAACAAATATCGATGATAAAAACGGCAACTTTATGTTGCAAAATACCCAGGCAAAAAAGAAAACATATGCTTTAAAAACATTGGCAGATTTTAAGGTGAAGATCTTAGAAAAACAACTTTCTGGTACCTTAATTTCTGTGGATGGAACCGAAGTTTGGACAAAGCTTATAGGTGTTTTTAATATCTATAACCTAACTGCAATTATTGCAACCGCAGAATTGTTGGGTTTAGAGAAATTAGAAACATTAACAATTATTAGCGAATTAGAAAGCGTAAGTGGACGTTTCGAATATGTAATTTCAGAAGATGGAATTACAGCAATTATAGATTATGCACATACGCCAGATGCATTAAAAAATGTATTAGAAACTATTAATGATATTAGAACAGGTAACGAAAAGGTAATCACAGTAGTAGGTTGTGGTGGCGATAGAGACAAGACAAAAAGACCAAAAATGGCAAATATTGCTTCGCAATTAAGTAGTCAGGCAATTTTTACTTCAGACAATCCAAGAACAGAAAATCCGCAAACTATTTTAGATGAAATGGAAGTTGGTGTTTCCTCAGAAAACTATAGAAAAACATTGACAGTTTTAGATAGAAGACAAGCAATTAAAACGGCTTGTAAACTTTCTGAAGTAGGAGATATTATACTTATTGCAGGAAAAGGACATGAAGATTATCAAGAGATAAATGGCGTTCGTGCTCATTTTGATGATTTAGAAGAAGTGAAAAATTGTTTTAACCAGTTAAAAAATTAGTAAGAATGCTGTATTATTTATTCGAATATTTAGAAAGTCAGTTTAGTTTCCCTGGAGCTAGTGTGTTTCAATTTATCACATTTAGAGCTGCAGCGGCTTTTATTTTATCATTGTTAATTTCTGCAATCTATGGTAAGAGAATTATTCAGTTTTTACAAAAGCTGCAAGTTGGTGAAACTATTAGAGATTTAGGTTTAGAAGGTCAGGTTCAGAAATCTGGTACGCCAACAATGGGTGGAATTATTATTATTCTAGCAACTTTAATACCTGTTTTTTTATTAGCAAAACTGGATAATATTTATATAATTATTCTTGTAATTACTACCGTTTGGATGGGTCTTATAGGTTTTTTAGATGATTATATTAAGGTATTTAAAAAGGATAAAGCTGGTCTGCAAGGTAAATTTAAAATTCTTGGACAAGTTGGTTTAGGTATTATTGTAGGATCTATGTTATATTTTCATGAAGATGTAACTATTAAAGAGCAATTGCCAGTTGCAGAACAAATTTTACAAGATAATGGTAGAACAACCGTTTTTGGAGTTGCTCATAAATCAACCAAAACTACCGTACCATTTTTAAAAGATAACGAACTAGATTATACAAAATCCTTGAGTTTCCTTGGTGAAGGTTACGAAAAATATGGTTGGATTGTATTCATCTTTATTGTTGTTTTTATTGTTACTGGAATTTCTAACGGCGCAAACTTAACTGATGGGATTGATGGGTTGGCTGCAGGCTCATCCGCCATTATTGTCATTACACTAGCTGTCTTTGCATGGGTTTCTGGAAACATCATTTTTGCAGATTATTTAGATGTTATGTACATTCCTAATTCAGGAGAAATGACCGTTTTTATCCTTGCTTTTGCAGGAGCATTAATCGGTTTCCTTTGGTACAATACGTATCCTGCACAGGTTTTTATGGGTGATACAGGAAGTTTAACAATTGGCGGAATTATAGCGGTAATTGCTATTGCTATTAGAAAAGAATTATTGTTACCAATTTTAGCAGGAATTTTTGTAGTAGAAAATATGTCTGTAATTATTCAAGTTTTCTGGTTTAAGTTCACTAAAAAGAAGTTTGGTGCAGGAAGGAGAGTTTTTAGAATGGCTCCTTTGCATCATCATTATCAAAAATTAAGTTACCACGAAAGTAAAATTGTAGTCCGTTTTTGGATTATTGGAATTCTTTTAGCGGTATTAACAATTGTGACTTTAAAATTAAGATAACGTGAAAAGGTTGGCAATACTTGGCGGAGGAGAAAGTGGTGTTGGTGCAGCTATTTTAGGAAAACAAAAAGGATTCGAAGTCTTTGTTTCTGATAAAGGTGAGATTTCTAAAAAGTATATAGAAGTTCTTTTAAATAATGCAATTGAATTCGAAGAAAAACAGCATACAGAAAGTAAAATTTTAAATGCTGATATAGTTGTTAAAAGTCCTGGAATTGCAGAGACAGTTCCCATAGTTATAAAATTAAAAGATAAGTGCATACAAGTAATTTCTGAGATTGAATTTGCCTCGAAATATACGGATGCAACTATTGTTGGAATTACGGGTTCAAATGGAAAAACCACGACTACATTATTATTGCACCATATATTAAAAGGAGCAGGTTTAAATGTGGGCGTTGCCGGGAATATTGGAGACAGTTTTGCACAACAAGTTGCGAACGAAAAGTATGACAATTATGTATTAGAACTGAGTAGTTTTCAGTTAGATGGTGTAAAAGGTTTTAATAGCCATATTGCCATTTTAACAAATATAACACCAGATCATTTAGATAGATATGAATATGATTTTGAAAAATATATAGCCTCTAAATTTAGAGTCACAGAAAATCAAAAAGAAACTGATTATTTAATTTATGACGCAGATGATGAAGCCATTAGTAATTGGTTAAAAAAGAAGAATACAAGAGCAAAATTAGTACCGTTTTCATTACAAAAAGAATTAGAATACGGCGCTTTTTTAAAAAATAATATAATAACAATCAACATAAATAAAGAAACCTTTAAGATGCCTATATCCACTTTAACAGTAAAAGGAAAACACAACGTAAAGAATGCAATGGCTGCAACGATGGCAGCACAACTACTAAGAGTTCGAAAAGAATCTATAAAAGAGAGTTTGGCAAGTTTTGAAGGAGCAGAACATCGTTTAGAAAATGTAGCAAAGATATATGGTGTTGAGTATATTAATGATTCTAAAGCAACCAATGTAAATGCAACTTTCTACGCTTTAGAATGCATGGACAAGCAAACTGTTTGGATTGTTGGTGGTGTTGACAAAGGGAATGATTACAATGACTTGTTACCCTTAGTTAGAGAAAAGGTGAAAGCAATTGTTTGTTTAGGTTTAGATAACGATAAAATAAAAAACACCTTTGGTAACGTAGTTGATATTGTGGTAGAAACTGCAGGTGCTGAAGAGGCGGTTAAAGTGGCGCGTAAGTTATCGGAAAAAGGAGATGCAGTTTTATTATCACCAGCTTGCGCAAGTTTCGATTTGTTTGAAAATTATGAAGATAGAGGTCGCCAATTTAAAGCAGCAGTTAGAAGTCTATAAACCATTTAAAATTAAAAGATATTTATCTAGAAATGAAAACCATTTTTAAACATATAGAAGGAGATAAAACCATTTGGGCAATTGTTGCTATTTTGGCTATATTTTCATTTATGCCTGTGTACAGTGCAAGTACAAACTTGGTATATGTTGTAGGTTCTGGTTCTACATTTGGTCATTTAGTTAAGCACATGGTTTTATTAATTATGGGTTTTGCTATTATTTATGGTGTACATAAAATACCGTATCGTTATTTCTCTGGAGGCGCTGTTCTAATGCTTCCAATTGTTATTGTTTTACTAGTTTTTACGCTTGCGCAAGGAACTACTATTGGAGGCGCAAATGCAAGCAGATGGATTCGTATTCCCTTTGTTGGCGTTGGTTTTCAAACATCTACTCTGGCTGGTTTGGTTTTAATGGTTTTTGTTGCGAGATATTTAGCTAGAAATAAAGAAAAAGAAATTATTTTTAAAGAAAGTTTGTTGCAGTTGTGGTTGCCAGTTAGTCTTGTCTTAATCTTAATTTTACCTGCAAACTTTTCTACAACAGCTATTATTTTTACAATGATTTTGGTGATTGTTTTTATTGGCGGTTATCCTTTAAAGTATATCAGTTTTATTTTAGGTGCAGGAATTTTAGCACTCACCTTTTTTATATTAATTGCAAAAGCATTTCCAGATGCAATGCCAAATAGAGTGCAAACATGGCAAAATAGAATAGAAAGTTTTTCTAATGGGGGAGTTAAAGAAGCCTATCAAGTAGAAAAAGCAAAAATTGCAATTGCAACAGGTGGGCCGCTAGGAGTTGGTCCAGGTAAAAGTGTTCAAAAGAACTTTTTACCACAATCATCATCAGATTTTATTTATGCAATTATTGTAGAAGAATATGGTCTTTTTGGTGGAGTTATGCTTGTACTTGTATATTTCTTATTACTCTTTAGAATATTTGTGGTCTTAAAGAAAACAGTCACTATTTTTGGCACATTATTAGTCATTGGTGTCGGTATACCGATTATTTTTCAGGCAACTATAAATATGGCAGTTGCTACCAATTTATTTCCTGTAACAGGTCAAACACTCCCTCTAATTAGTAGTGGAGGTACTTCTATCTGGATGACTTGTTTTGCATTGGGCATGATTTTAAGTGTAAGTGCATCTAAACAAGAAACAGAAGAAGATATTTTAGATGATAATCCTTTAGAGATACTGCATGAAACAATCGATTAACATATTAATTTCTGGAGGTGGAACTGGCGGACATATTTATCCAGCAATTGCAATTGCAAATGAGATAAAAGTACGGTACCCGAATGCTAATTTTCTATTTGTTGGGGCAAAAGATAAGATGGAAATGGAAAAAGTGCCACAAGCAGGCTACGAAATTAAAGGATTATGGATTTCTGGAATTCAAAGAAAATTAACCTTAGATAATATATCATTTCCTTTTAAACTGATACATAGCTTATATAATGCATTAAAAATTATTAATAAATTTAAACCAGATATTGCTATTGGTACTGGTGGTTTTGCAAGTGGACCAACTCTAATAATGGCCGCTAGGAAAGGAGTACCAACGGTAATACAAGAACAAAATTCATACCCGGGAATAACAAATAAATTATTAAGTAAGAAGGCGAAAAATATTTGTGTTGCCTATGATCATTTAGAACGGTTTTTTCCTTTAGATAAAATTATAAAAACAGGGAACCCAGTTCGCCAAGACTTACTTTGCATTCATTCAAAAAAACAAGATGGAAAAACCTTTTTTAAACTAGAAAAAACCAAGAAAACTATTTTAATTTTAGGAGGAAGTTTAGGTGCAAGAAAAATAAATGAACTTGTAGAACGTAATTTAGGCTTCTTTAAAAGTCAAAAAGTTCAGGTTATTTGGCAATGTGGTAAGTTCTACTTTGAGGAGTATCAAAAGTATAATACATTAACAGATATACAAGTACATCAATTTATAAATAGAATGGATTTTGCGTATGCTGCAGCAGATCTAATAATATCTAGAGCGGGAGCAAGTTCTGTATCTGAATTGTGTATTGTGGGTAAACCGGTAATTTTTATTCCTTCGCCAAACGTGGCCGAAGATCATCAAACAAAAAATGCAAAGTCTATTGTAGATAAACATGCCGCTTTAATGATTAACGAAAGTGATTTAGAGACGTTTCCAGTAGTTTTTGAATCGTTGATAAAAGACACAGGTAAACAAGAAAGCTTGTCAGAAAACATAAAAGAATTAGCACTTCCTAGTGCAACAAAAGATATTGTTGATACTATTGAAAAATTATTAAAAAAGTGAATTTAAAAAATATACATAACATTTATTTTCTCGGAATTGGGGGTATAGGAATGAGTGCAATTGCACGTTATTTTGCTTCAATTGGAAAAAAAGTAGCAGGTTATGATAAGACACCTTCTTTAATTACAAAAGAACTTGAGGAATTAGGTGCAGTAATTCATTTTGAAGATGCTGTAAAAAACATTCCAATTTCATTTTTAAATAAAGAAGAAACGTTGGTTGTTTATACACCGGCAATTCCAAAGAATCAAACCGAATTTAATTATTTTCTGGATCATAAATTTACCATTTTAAAGAGGGCAGCAGTTTTAGGCAAAATTACTGAAACTACATTTTGTTTAGCAGTTGCAGGAACGCATGGTAAAACAACAACATCTTCTATTTTAGGTCATATTATGGCCGAGGTAAAAGCTACTTCTTTTTTAGGCGGAATTGCAGAGAATTATAATTCCAATTTAATTCTAGGATCTGCGGAAATTAGTGTTGTTGAAGCTGATGAGTTTGATCGTTCTTTTTTACAGTTAAGTCCAAATATTGCATGTGTAACCTCTATGGATGCAGATCATTTAGATATTTATAAAAATATAGAAGCATTAAACGAATCATTTGTTTCTTTTTCAAATAAAGTTTCAGATACTTTGATTGTTGCAAAAGGACTACCTCTAAAAGGGTTAACATATGCAATTGAAGCACCAGCAGATTATAATGCTTTTAATTTAAAAATAGAAAATGGTATCTATATTTTCGATGTAAATACACCTACATCAGAAATTAAAAATATAGAACTTCATTTACCAGGGCGTCATAATGTAATGAATGCTTTGGCTGCTTTGGCTATGGCAGATGTGTATGGAATTTCTTTAGAGAATATCAAAAGAAGCTTGTCAACTTTTAAAGGTGTTCAACGCAGATTTTCATATAAAATTAAGACATCAGATTTTGTCCTTATTGATGACTATGCGCATCACCCAATAGCTATAAATGCGTTAGAAAATTCAGTAAGAGAGATGTATCCGGATAAAGAAATTTTGGTAGTTTTTCAGCCTCATTTATTTTCAAGAACAAGAGATTTTATAGAAGATTTTGCTTCTGCATTATCAAAGTTTGATGATGTATTGTTATTGGATATTTATCCAGCAAGAGAAACTCCTATTGTTGGGGTAGATTCTAATTGGTTATTGAGTAAAATTGAAAATGATCGAAAAAAATTGACACAAAAACATAATTTAATAAAAGATATTAAAAATTCTTCTGCAAAAGTAGTTTTAATGTTGGGTGCAGGAGATATTGGAGTGCTGGTAAATGAGGTAACAAGTGAACTTTTAAAAGCATTAGAATATGAAGCTTAAAAGAGTGTTAAAGTATTCGTTATTGGTTGGTTTAATTGGGTTTTTGACCTTTTTGTATGGATTTACTTCCAAGAGGAATAATGGAAAAAAAGTAACAAAAATTGAAGTTAAATTTGAAGCTGGAAACAACAATTTCTTAACACATGCAATGGTTGATAAATTGTTAATACAAAATAACAAAACAGTTCAAAACCAAGCAAAATCTGTACTAGATTTATACAGCTTAGAGCGCAGCGTATCTAAAAACCCTTATATAGAAAAAGCAGTGGTTTTTTTGACCATAGGAGGAGTAGTAAAAGCGACGATAAAACAACGTACACCAATTGCAAGAATTCTTTCCGGTAAAGATTCTTATTATGTTGATAAACAGGGTGTAAAAATGCCTTTATCTGCTAATTATTCAGCAAGAGTACTGTTAGTTTCAGGTGTTAAAAATGCAGAAGATATTCAGGTTATTTTACCTCTAATATCAACTATTTTAAAAGATAGTTTTTTGCATAAAGAAATCGTTGGGATTGTAAAATCTGCCGATGATACGTATGAGTTTTCTGTAAGAAGTGGAAATTATAAAATTAATTTCGGAAAATTAACAGAAATAGAATTGAAGTTTAAGAAGTTAAAAGCGTTTTACAATACTACATTTAAAAATAAAATGATACAAGAATATAAAACGATTGCATTAAAATATCACAACCAAGTTGTGTGCACAAAATAAGTCGAAATGGAAAACAATAAAATAGCTGTTGGTTTAGATATTGGTACAACTAAAATTGTTGCCATGATTGGTCGTAAAAATGAATATGACAAAATAGAAGTTGTTGGTATTGGTAAAGCGAAAAGCTTAGGCGTAAAACGAGGTGTTGTAAGTAATATTACACAGACCATACAGTCTATTCAGCAAGCCGTAGACGAAGCAGAAAGTGTTTCTGGTGTAAAGATAGAAGACGTTGTTGTAGGTATTGCTGGGCAGCATATTAGAAGTTTACATCATTCAGACTACATTACAAGAAATAATGCAGATGAGGTAATAGATGAGGCAGACATAGAAAACTTAGTAAACCAAGTACACAAACTTGTAATGTTGCCAGGAGAAGAAATTATTCATGTGTTACCACAAGAATTTAAAGTAGATTCTCAAGCAGATATTAAAGAACCAATTGGTATGTATGGTGGTCGTTTAGAAGCAAATTTTCATGTAGTTGTTGGGCAAGTTTCTTCTATTAGAAATATTGGCCGTTGTGTAAAAAGTGCAGGTTTAGACTTAAGTGATATCACCTTAGAACCATTGGCATCTGCAGCCGCAGTGCTAAGTGTAGAAGAAAAAGAAGCAGGTGTGGCTTTGATTGATATTGGTGGGGGTACCACAGATTTAGCCATTTTTAAGGATGGTATTATTAGACATACGGCGGTTATTCCTTTTGGAGGAAATGTAATAACAGATGATATTAAAGAAGGTTGTTCCATAATAGAAAAGCAAGCAGAGTTATTAAAAATTAAATTTGGATCTGCGTGGCCAGGTGAAAATAAAGAAACAGAAATTGTTTCAATTCCTGGTTTAAGAGGAAGGGAGCCAAAGGAAATTACCCTAAAGAATTTATCTAAGATTATTCATGCTAGAGTGCAAGAAATTATTGAGCACGTATATTTAGAAGTAAAAAATTATGGACATGAAACTGCAAAGGGAAAGCTAATTGCAGGAATTGTCTTGACAGGTGGTGGATCTCAATTAAAACATCTACGTCAATTAGTAGAGTATATTACTGGTATGGATGCTAGAATTGGTTTTCCTAACGAGCATTTAGCAGGAGATTCTGAAGATGCTTTATCTAGCCCATCATATGCCACAGCAGTTGGTTTGTTAATGGAAGGTTTAAATAGAGACGGTAGAGAAGAAGAAGATCTTATCGAAGAGGTTACTGAAGAAGGTGCAGATATATCTGAAAATGACGCAGCGATAGATGAAAAACCAAAATCAAAAAAGAAAAAATCATTTTTTGATAAGTTTACAGAAAGTCTTAAGGATTTCCTAGACAATGCAGAGTAAAAAAAGTGAGTACGTAAAGAGTGGTTTAAGAGTACATATATAATAAAGAAAAAATAAAATATAATAGAACGTTATTATGAGCACAGAATTTGATAACATTTCATTTAACATGCCAAAGACACAATCTAACACTATAAAAGTAATTGGTGTTGGTGGTGGAGGAAGCAATGCAGTAAACCACATGTTTACGCAGCAAATTAAAGGTGTAGACTTTGTAATTTGTAATACAGATTCACAAGCATTAGAAAATAGTTCAGTTCCTAATAAAATACAATTAGGTGCTAACTTAACTTCTGGTTTGGGTGCGGGGGCAAATCCAGAAATTGGAGCACAAGCAGCCAAGGAGAGTATGCAGGAAATTCAGCAAATGTTAAATACCCAAACAAAAATGGTATTTATAACAGCAGGAATGGGTGGTGGAACTGGTACGGGAGCCGCACCAATTATTGCAAAGATTGCTAAAGATATGGATATTCTTACGGTTGGAATTGTAACCATGCCTTTTGCTTTTGAAGGAAGAAGACGATCTAAACAAGCTCAAGAAGGAATTGATCAATTGCGCCAAAATGTAGATTCTTTAATTGTAATTAATAATAATAAACTACGCGAGGTATACGGTAACCTTGGTTTTAAAGCCGGTTTTTCGAAAGCAGATGAAGTTTTATCTACTGCTTCTCGTGGTATTGCAGAGGTAATTACACATCATTACAAGCAAAATATTGATTTACATGATGCAAAAACAGTGCTTTCTAATAGTGGAACAGCTATTATGGGTTCTGCAAAAGAAGAAGGAACCAATAGAGCAAGAACAGCGATTGTAAAAGCATTAGATTCTCCATTATTAAACGATAATAAAATTACAGGAGCTAAAAATGTCTTGTTGTTAATTGTTTCAGGAACTAATGAAGTTACGTTAGATGAAATAGGAGAAATAAACGATTATATTCAAGATGAAGCAGGGTATGATGCCAATATTATTATGGGTGTTGGTGAAGATGAGAAATTAGGAGATTCTATTGCTGTAACAATTGTTGCTACTGGTTTTGCAAAAGATCAACAGAGTACAATAACAAATACAGAGGTTAAAAAGATAGTTCATACTTTAGAGAATGATCAAAAAGCAACCTATAATTTTGGTGAAAAGACCATTACGAAGTCACCTACTTTAGAGCAACCAATTTCTGATGTTGTCCAAGAAAAAATTATTCATATTTTAGAAGATGATGCGGAATTTGAAGAAGTAAAGTCAACTCCGAAAATGGACTTGATACCAACTTCTGAAACCATTGTAAATACACCTGTTTTTCACGAAGAAGTATCTCTAGATATTGTTTCTGAGGATGATTTTGTTATTACAGATGTTACACCAATTGCAGAAGCTGTTGTTGAAGAGCCAAAACAAATTCAAGCAGATTTATTATTCGATTTGCCGTTAAATAACGCAAGAGAAGAGGAAGTATCACAAGCTATTACATTTAATTTAAATGCCCCTTCTGAAGATGTTAATGATATAGAGGTTGTTGCAGTAGAGGAAGTTATTCCTATCCATAAAAATCAAGAGACACGTTACGTTTTAGAAGATTTTGACGCAAAACCAACGATTGGTAAAAGTTCTCGCATTACGGGAAAAGAGACCACTGTTGCGGAAGAAGAAATTCAATTTGAATTAAAGACAGCAGCACCTGAAGCGAAAATAAATAGTATACAAACAATCAGTGAAGAAGTTTCTCCTTTAGATTTAACAATATCTGAATTACAAAAAAGAGCAGAAGAAAGACGTAAAAAAATGAAAGGTTTCAATTATAAATTCAATGATCAATTGAATAAAAACATAGATGAAATTGAACGCCAACCAGCTTATAAAAGATTAGGATTAGACTTGAGTGCAGATGCATCAATTAGTAGGTCTAAGACGGCTATTAAAACCGATGATAGCGATATTGATTTTAAATCTAATAATTCTTTTTTACATGACAATGTAGATTAGTATTCGTTCTGTTAAAAGTTTAAAAACCGTATCAAAATTAATTTGATACGGTTTTTTTGGTTTTATTTTTCAGTTCAAAGAAATTTTAAAAGTAACTTAAAAATTGCGAAAGGTTTAATTAATGGATACAATATATGCTAGTTGAATATCTTTGTGATGTTTAATTAAAGCACACATTTTTATTATCTTTACGCATCTAATTTAGTAGTATGAAAAAAGGAATATATCTCTTTATTGTTATTTTATTGTGCAGTTGTAGTCCGAAATTATTTAAAGAAAAATGGACAAACATCCAGGCACCTGAAACTTTTAACGCACGTTTTGAAACTACACAAGGGAACTTTGATATTGAAGCAAAAAGAGAATGGGCCCCAAATGGTGTGGATAGATTGTATCAATTAATTACAAAAAACTATTATCAAGATATTTCAATTTTTAGGGTAGTTCCTAACTTTGTGGCGCAATTCGGAATTCATAATGACACTTTAATAAATAATAGTTGGCAACGGAGCGGTATAAAAGATGAACCTGTAACACTAAAAAATGATGCGATGACAATTGCATTTGCTAGAGGAGGCGTTAAAAGTCGCTCTAACCAAATATTTATCAATCTAAAAGATAATTACCGTCTAGATAAACTGGCATATTCTGGAGTTACTGGTTTCCCAGTAGTGGCAAAAGTAGTTGCTGGAAAAGAAGTTATTTTAAAGTTTTATGATGGGTACGGAGAAAAACTAGGGAGAAAACAAGATGTGATCTCAAAATTTGGAAACGTATTTGTACGCGAGGAATATCCGAAAACAGATTTCATTATAAGAGCATATATTTTAGAATAACATCTTGTTTGAAAGATTGTATGGATTTAATTTACGTTTTTAGTGAAAACATAAAAATTTTCATCAATTAGAAAACTAGTGCCGGCTGATGTTAGCGCTAAATTTTTCCAAGTACTTGTTGGGTAGATCCATTTTTCTTCGCCATTAATAGTTGTTTTTAAGGGCATTTCAAAATTAGCAACAGTATTCGTCCAACGATATTTTAAAGTCTTTTTTTCAATCTTATACTCTAAGGTTGGTATGTTAATAGCTCTTAAATATTGATCAAAAAACGGATTCAAATTAAAACCAGTTTCTTTGCTTAAAAAATCCTCTATCTGTTTTGTTGTAACTGTTTGATGATAAAACTCAGCATTCATTTTCCTAAGGATAAGACGCCATTTTTCGTCATTATCTATCAATTGTCTTAAGGTGTGAAGCATATTACCACCTTTGTTATACATGTCTGAAGATCCTTCTTTGTTTAGATTGTATTTTCCAATAATCGGACTTGTATTTGCAATCGTTTTTCGAAGGCCAATAACATATTCTGAGGAAGCTTTTTTTCCATAATAATAATCTAAAAAAAGACTTTCAGAATAATTGGTAAAACTTTCATGAATCCACATGTCAGCAATATCTATATCTGTAATATTGTTTGCAAACCATTCATGCCCAGATTCGTGTATAATAATAAAATCGAATTTTAAACCCCAACCTGTTCCAGATAAATCTCTACCAAGATACCCTTGTTTGTATTGATTTCCATACGTCACAGAACTTTGGTGTTCCATGCCTAAATAAGGTACTTCTACCAATTTAAAACCATCTTCATAAAAAGGATATGCACCAAACCAATGCTCAAAAGCTCTCATCATTTTTGGTGCGTCTGTGAATTGTTTTTTTGCTTTTTTTAGATTGTCCTTTAGTACATAATAATCCATCGATAAAGGTCCTTTTTCTCCATCAAAAACTTCAGAAAAATGAGTATAATCGCCAATATTTACATTTACTCCGTAATTATTTATTGGGTTGTCTACAAACCAATTATAGGTTGTAGTTTCTCCATGGTTTTCAATACTTTCTAACCTACCATTCGAAACATCCATTAAATTGCTTGGAACGGTAACACTAATGCGCATGCTTTCTACTTCGTCATACATATGGTCTTTGCAAGGCCACCAAACACTTGCACCTAAACCTTGACAAGATGTGGCTACAAAATGCTTGCCATTGGCATCTTTTTTCCATGAAAAACCGCCATCCCAGGGTGCTCTAATAGCTTCTTTAGGGTTTCCTTCATACTGCACAATAATACTTTCTGTATTGCCTATTACTTGCTGTTTAGTAAGTGTTACAAAATGCGCATTTCCGTCATGAAGAACTGCTAGCTCTTTACCATCTTGCGTAACCTTTGTCATCTTTAAAGGTGTTTGCAAATCAATTTGCATTGTTTGATTAGCGCTTAAAACAGTATACTTTATCGTGTTTTCTCCTGAAATATATTTTTTCTCTGGATCTACTTCTACCTTTAAATGATAATAGGTTAAATCCCACCAAATTCTTTCTGGGGTTATTGATCCTCTCAAGGTATCTTGTCTAGAGAAGTGGTTTTTTTCATCCATTAAGCCCTGCGATTGAAAATTTAAAGCACACATAAATGTCAAATACAGAAGTATATAAAAACGATATTTCATGTTGTTATTTTTTTAATATTATTTTAATTGGAAACCTTTTGCTGGTTTGGCATTCAATAAATGGGTCACAAAATAATCCCAACGTTTTCTAGTCATGTAGTTTGTCATATCTCCATAACCGTGTCTTTTATTTGGATATAAAATCATGTCGAAATCTTTATTTGCTTTTATTAAAGCCTCAACTACCAGCATTGTATTAGACGGGGGTACATTATTGTCCATAGAACCATGGGTAATTAGTAATTTTCCTTTTAAATCTTTTGCAATTAATTGATTCGCTTGATTGTCATAATTGGTAGTTCCGTCTGTTTTTCCTTCAAGATTTCCTTCTATCAAAAGTCCTTGCCATTTTTCTCCCCAATCTGCTTCGTAATTTCTATTATCATGATTTCCAGCGCCAGAAACAGCTACATCATAAAATTCAGGATATGCAAATACAGCTCTTGTAGAAGCAAATCCTCCACCAGAATGTCCCCAAATTCCAACTCTTTCAAGATCCATTCCTTTGTATTTTTGTGCTAATTGTTTAATTGCTGTTATATTATCTGGCAAACCATTGTCGCCCATATTTCCGTAATAGGCGTCATGAAAAGATTTAGAGCGCATTGGGGTTCCCATTGCATCGACTGCAACCACCACAAAACCTAATTCTGCAACTGCTTGAAAGTCTCTCCAAACAGGTCTAAAACCGTAATTTCCTATACTTCCAGATTGCGGACCTGGATAAATATAATTTAAAACAGGATATTTTTTATTGGCATTATAATGAGAAGGTAAACACATAATACCGTACAAATCTGTATTTTTATCTCTTGCTTTTACAGAAAACTCAACTGGTGCTTGCCAATTTTTTTCTTTCAATTCAGAAATGTCTGCGGTTTCTAAATCCATTATTTTTTCACCAGACCCGTTTCTTAAAACAGTAATTGGTGGTTCTGTGGTTGTTGAGTAGGTATCAACTAATAGCGAATAATCGTCAGAAATAGTAACGGAATGTGTTCCTTTAGAAGGCGTTAGGTTGGTGAATTTAGTACCATCAAAATTTACTTTATAGTAGTAATTATGATACGGGTTTCCAGCTTCTTTTCCACCAGCAGAAAAATAAATCTGTCTATTTTCTTCGTCTATGCTTTTTATTTGCTTCACAATAAAATCACCAGAAGTAATTTTATTTTTCAATGCTTTCGTTTTTAAATCATATAAATAAAGATGACCCCAATCCGTTTTTTCTGAATACCATATAAACTCATTAGAATCGAATAACACTTTCCAGTTTTCTGCATTTACCCCAGATTCATAATAGGTTGCTACTACTTCTTTGTGAACAGATGTAACAGCGCCAGTTTGGGCATCTGCAATTTGTAAATGTGCAATTTTATGATCTCTGGAACTAGAGACAAAAGCAAATTTTGTTCCTTTTTTATTCCATTGTGCATCAAGTAATTCGTTATTTCTTCCAGCAATATGGTCTGTTGTAGTGCCCCTTTGAAAATCTTTCTCCATTTTTAAACGCACCGTTTTTGGTTGGTTTCCTAAATGAATAATTACACGTTCAATGGTGAATATTTCGGCATCTCCTGGCAAAGGATGTTTCCATGCTTCTAACCTTGGATGCCCAACATTTGAGGAGGTTAAGTACATCATACCAACACCTCTTGCATCTTGCTGAAATGTTGCAATTTTATCAGAATTTGGAGACCATTTTAAAACAGCCCCATCACTTTTAATCCACCCTGCATTATTAGTTGCATACCCATAATCTTGTTTTCCATCAAAAGTAAGTTGCATACGTTTATCGGTATCTAAATCACGAATCCAAAGATTATAATACTCAATATAAGCAGCTAATTTACCATTAGGAGAAACATGTTCATTGCTGTCTGCAGGGTTTCTTTCTGAAGGTTGTTGCACTAAAGTATGCTCTTTTATTTTGTATGCGTATTTTTGATTGAAAGCAATAAATTGTAATGTATTTAGATCTTTAGAAAAAGAAACATTAGAAATAGGCAATGCGTTTGCATCTATTTCTTTATCTAACTCTTTGGATAGCATTTTAGCTAATTTTTCGTGGTTAAAAGCAGTTTCTTTTGTTTGAGTATTCGTGTTTACTAAGACGAATTTTTTTCCATCTTTAGTTTTGGTAGTATAAAGTAAGTTATTGTTGTTTACAAACGCACTTCCAGAAACTTGGTTGTAGACTACACCGTACAAACTTCTATCCATGTGCTTTGCGGCATCCTCATATTCTGCAAGTGTAAATTGCTTTTGATTTTTTGAATTAGCACAACTAAAAATTACTATTGAAAAAACAGTAAAAATCGAGATTTTACTAAAAACTGATTTCATCATAAGTCTAATTACTGTCTCTTATACACATCTCCGAGCCCACGAGACCTCTC
>CAJXTJ010000008.1 GCA_913061165.1 uncultured Polaribacter sp. | reverse complement strand
ATACTAAACCATGAAATTATTAGAAAATAAATCTGCAATAATTACAGGTGCTACAAGAGGAATCGGTAGGGGAATTGCAGTTGAATTTGCAAGACAAGGTGCTAATATAGCATTTACGTACAGTGCTTCTGTAGACGCAGCAAAAGCTTTAGAGGAAGAATTAAAATCCTATGGAGTGGATGCAAAAGGATATCAATCGAATGCTGCAAACTTTGATGCAGCGCAAGAATTAGCAAAAGAAGTTCATAAAGAATTTGGTGCTATTGATATTCTCGTAAATAATGCGGGTATTACAAAAGACAATCTGTTAATGCGTATTTCTGAAGATGATTTTGATAAAGTTATTGAAGTAAATTTAAAATCTGTCTTTAATTTAACAAAAGCTGTTATTAGACCAATGATGAAGCAAAGGTCAGGTTCTATTATAAATATGAGTTCTGTTGTTGGTTTAAAAGGAAATGCAGGGCAGTCTAACTATGCAGCATCGAAAGCTGGTATTGTTGGTTTTTCTAAATCGGTAGCTTTAGAGCTAGGTTCTAGAAACATTAGAAGTAATGTAATTGCTCCTGGTTTTATAGAAACAGAAATGACCGCAAAATTAGATGAGGCAACTGTACAATCTTGGCGAGATGGAATTCCTTTAAAAAGAGGAGGTCAGCCTATAGATATTGCAAATGCATGTGTCTTTTTAGCTTCTGATATGAGTACCTACATAACAGGGCAAACTCTTTCTGTAGACGGTGGAATGCTAACATAGTGGTTCATAATTTTTAAATAATACAACCCTGTAACAATTTAACGTTACAGGTTTTCTTTTTTTAGATAGTTCTTTATATCTTTCACAAAAAGAAAATAATTGCAATCAATAATCATTTTATATATTCTAATAGCGTTTTTCGCAAGCATTGCTGTCGCTTATTTTCAATATTTATATAAAGTAAAAACAAAAGCAAAAAGGACTACTTTGCTTTTTATACTGAAATCAATTTCTTTATTTTTATTGTTATTGTTACTAATTAATCCGAAGATTACAACAACAATCATAGAAAATAGCAAGCCAACCTTGTCAATTTTAGTTGATAACTCTAAATCTATTTCTTTTTTTAATGAAGAACAAAATGTAATTGACTTTATTAGTAAACTTAAAAATAATAAAGATCTGGCTGCTAAGTTTAATTTTGAAGATTTTATATTTAGTGAAGCTTTGGCAGTTTCTGATAGTTTGTTTTTTAAAGGAAAATCAACAAATATTCACAAGGCAATTAGCGATTTAAATAATTTAAATACCGGTAAAAATGCACCTATTTTATTGCTCACAGATGGCAATCAAACAATAGGCAGTGCCTATGAATATACGAACGCTACGCAAACAATTTACCCGATTGTTTTTGGAGACACTGTAAAGTATAAAGACCTAAAAATAAATCAATTAAATGTAAATAAATACAGCTATATAAAAAACAAATTTCCTGTAGAGGTGCTCTTAAATTATGATGGAGATGAAAATGTAAAAACAAAGTTTGTAATTTTTAACGGCAATAAAAAAGTATTTTCTAAGAACCTTCAATTTTCTAAAAGCGATAACTCTCAAATAATTACTACCAATTTAACCTCTATAAAAGAAGGAAATAATTATTATACGGCAACAATCCAGAAAATAAAAGGTGAAAAAAACACCAATAATAATACTAAAAATTTCTCGGTAGAAGTCATTGATGAGCAAACAAAAGTACTGCTTCTTACATCGGTTTTACATCCAGATATTGGTGCAATTAAAAAGGCAATAGAAAGTAATAAGCAGCGTTCTTTAGAGATTTCTGTTGTTGATGAATTTAAAGGTAAATTAACTGATTTTCAATTAATTATACTATATCAACCAAACAATCTATTTAAGTCTATTTTAAATAAGACAAAAGAATTAAATTTAAATTTACTTGTAGTTACAGGTACAGATTCAGATTGGAATTTTATGAACAAACAGCAATTAGGATTTACTAAAAACGCCATCAATCAAACGGAAAATTATGGAGCAGTTTATAATGATTCCTTTTTAACTTTTTTACAAGAAGACATCGGTTTTAATGAATTTTCATTTTTAAAAGATATGTTTGGTGCCATCACTTTTTATAAAGAACATCAAGATCTTTTACTTCAAAGTATAAATGGATTAGAGCTGCAACAACCGTTAATATCCGTTTTGGAACAAAATAAGCATAAGATGGCTGTAATTTTTGGAGAAGGAATCTGGAAATGGAGAGCATCAAGCTTTCTAAGTTCTAATTCTTTTCAGGAATTTGATCAATTTATAGGAAGTTTAGTGCAATATGTCTCTTCAAAAAAGAAAAGAGATCGATTAGTAATTAATTCAGAAAACCTATATCCTGCAAACACCATTGTTAATATTTCCGCTTTTTATACAGACAAAAACTATCAATTTGATGAAAGAGCCTCTTTAGAAATAGCAATTACAAATACGAAAACTAAAAAGGTTGTAAAGCTACCGTTTTCAGTTATCAACAATTCTTATCAAATAGCCATAGAGAATTTGAACTCGGGTAAATATATTTATAAAGTTTCAGTTAGTGGACAAGATATTAGTAAAGCTGGTAGTTTTAAGATAACAGATTATAATATTGAGCAACAGTTTACAAATTCAAATGTGCAAAAGTTAAGAAATTTAGCAGTAAAAGTAGGAGGTATGGTCTTTTTCAAAGATGAGGTTGCCAGCTTAAGTAAAAAATTATTAAAAGATAAAAGATATTATAGCATTCAGAAGTCAAGTGTAAAAGAACAAAATTTGATTGATTGGCAATGGTTTTTAATTTTTATAATCTCTTTATTTTCTGCAGAATGGTTTATTCGAAAATATTACGGCAAGATTTAATCTTATTTTTATGAAACCTTCTTATTAAGATTGCAACCTTATACCTTGTCTTTCCTAAAGTTTATTGTAAATTTGATTGAATTTAAAATATTAAAAAAAATGGCAAATAATCAATTGGATATAAAATTCCCAAAAGGGGGAGTTTTTTTTATACTACTTGCAGTAGTAGCGTTAATTTTGTTTTCTAAATCTACAGTAACCATTGGTCCGGGTGAAGGTGGTGTTCTTTTCGAAACTTTAGGAAATGGTATCAATACAGATAAAACGTATGGGGAAGGCTTTCAAATTGTTGCTCCTTGGAATAAAATGATTATAAGAAAAGTGCGTCAGCAATCTATTTCAGATGAAATGAATGTGCTTTCTGTTAATGGATTAGAGGTTAAAGTAAACGGAACAATCTGGTACGAACCAGAATTCGATAATTTAGGGTCTCTTATCAAAACAAAAGGAGAGGATTATGAACGTGAATTATTAGATCCTGCTATAAATGCGGCGGCAAGAAGTGTTGTTGGGCGTTATACACCAGAGCAATTATATTCTAGTAAAAGAGATGTAATCGAACAAGAAATTCTAGATGAAATTCAAATTATTCTAAAAGATCAATTCTTATCGGTTAAAAGAGTTTTAGTAGAAGATGTTAAATTACCAAGTACAATTAGAATTGCAATTGAAACAAAATTAAAACAAGAGCAAGAATCTTTGGAATATGAATTTAGAATATCTAAAGCTAAAAAAGAGGCTGAAAGACAAAGAATTGATGCAGAAGGGAAAGCGATTGCAAACAAAATCTTGAGTGCTTCTTTAACTGAAAAGATTTTACAAGAAAAAGGAATTGACGCAACTTTAGAGTTAGCGAAGTCTCCAAATAGCAAAGTAGTGGTAATTGGTTCTGGTAAATCTGGAATGCCAATTATTTTAGGGAATCAATAAGAATTCTAAAAACAAGAGAGAAAAAAAATCCAGCATTTGCTGGATTTTTTTTGTTTACCTCTATATCGGAAAACAGTATGGTAACATTTAATATTAAATTAATTTTAAGAGTATTTGCAGACCTATATATAAATAGAGAAGGCCATAATATGCTGTTTAAAGCATCCGAAAAAAAAATATTTAGTTCTTTACAGGAATTTTATTACGTTCTATTTTACCTTTCTTTAAAGCTTTGTGGTTTTCATAGCAATCTAATATTGCTTCAATCATTTGTAGATCTGATGCTTTTTTAATAAAATAATCTGAGTAACTACAGTCTGTTAGCAATTCAGATAGTTCTTGTCGGTCCATATCTAGATATTCCATCATTACTTCTCTATCAAATTTACCAGCAAGCATTTTACGTAAATTATCTTCCTTCTTTAATTTTTGCAATTTTTTTAGTTGTTTTGGTTTTTTACCAAAAAGATTATATAAAAAATCTACTGGCTGGAACAAGGCTGCTATAGGAGAAGAAAAGTTTTTCTTTTGTGGTTTCCCAACTTCATAGGTCTGTGGTAATCCGTTTATTTTTATTCGCGTAAATCTGTCTACAGGTACTTGTTTTACATCAATTTCTAAAACTCCAATTAATTTAGTTGAGCGTATTACCACTTCTCTAATTTTTTCTGATTTTTGATATAAGGCAATTTCTAATTCATTCCCTTTTAGTAAATCATTGGTTATTTTTAGTTTAATTGACTCATACCCTAAATAGGAAACTAAAATAGTATCATTTATCCTGGTTGGTAGTTCAAAATACCCTAAATCATTTGTAATGGTTCCAGAAACTGTATTAAGATTTAATATATGAGCAGCGCTTAGGACTTTTTTATTTTCAGCATGAATTATTTGCCCTTTTAAAGTTTTAATTGTTAAAGTTTCTGTTTGAGAAAATATGCTTAAAGAGAAAAGAAAGCATAACGTGATTATTAATTTTTGCATAAACAAAAATAATAATAATCTTAGATAATATGGTTAATTATTTGTGAAAGAAGTAAAAAAGTAAAAAGTGCGCACGAGAAGACTCGAACTTCCACGAACTTGCGTTCACAACCCCCTCAAGGTTGCGCGTCTACCAATTTCGCCACGTGCGCAAATTACTTTAAAGTAAAAAAGTTAAGCGCAGGCTTAACTTTTTGTGACCGGGCTGGGGCTCGAACCCAGGACCCTCTCCTTAAAAGGGAGATGCTCTACCAACTGAGCTACCAGGTCATTCTTTTCGCTTAGCGGGTGCAAATATATAGCTTATTTTAAGAAATCCAAACAATTTTTTATTTAGTTTCATTTAAATAAACATCTCTTACTTTTTTTAATAAATTTGAAGAATACACAAAACTTACAACCGCTTCATTATCAGTAGAAAATATATCTTTATTTGTCCCTTCCCAAGCTTTTACACCTTTATTTAAAAACACAATTTTTTCTCCAATTTCTATTACAGAATTCATATCATGCGTATTAATAACCGTGGTTATCTTATATTCTTCTGTAATTTCTTGAATTAAATTATCTATTACAATAGCTGTTTGCGGATCTAAACCAGAATTTGGTTCATCACAGAATAAATATTTAGGATTCATTACAATTGCTCTTGCAATAGCAACTCTCTTCTGCATTCCACCAGACAACTCTGCCGGTAATTTTTTATTTGAATTTTCTAAATTAACTCTTTTCAAAACAGTGTTTACGCGGTCTAACATTTCAGATTGTTTTTTCTTTGTAAACATTTTTAAAGGAAACATTACGTTCTCTTCAACTGTTTGAGAATCAAACAAGGCACTTCCTTGAAAAACCATCCCAATTTCTTGCCTCCATTGCATTTTCTCTTGTTCGGAAAAGGCTGTATTTATTCTTCCATCAAAAGAAATAGTTCCTTTTTCTGGAACATGAAGTCCTATTAATGATTTCAAAAAAACTGTTTTTCCAGAACCACTTTGACCAATGATAAGATTTGTTTTTCCTGCTAGAAAGTTCGTAGAAATGCCTTTTAAAACTTCAACACCATTAAAACCTTTATGTAAATCTTTAACTTCTATCATATCTTACGTTAACAACAATTGGGTTAGAATATAATTGGCAACTACAATTAAAATAGTTGTCCAAACAACAGCTTGTGTACTTGCCCTTCCTACTGCAATAGAACCACCTTTGACATAATAACCATGATAAGATGGTACTGTAGCAATTATAAAAGAGAATATAAGAGTTTTAGTTAAGGCGTACACAATTAAAAACGGATCAAAATCTGTTTGTAATCCAATAATATAATCTGCACCAGTAAACAAACCAGACAACACACCTGCAACCCAACCACCAAATATCCCTAAACACATTGCTAAAAGAATTAAAAACGGATAAAAGAATAGTGCTGCTATAATTTTAGGTAACACTAAAAGATTAAGAGAATTTATTCCCATAACTTCTAATGCATCTATTTGCTCTGTAACTCTCATTGTGCCCAAACTAGAAGTAATGTAAGACCCAACTTTACCTGCTAAAATAATAGAACAAAAGGTTGGCGCAAACTCTAAAATAATAGATCTTTTTGCCGCAAATCCTATTAAAGAATCCGGTATAAAAGGACTGTCTAAATTTAATGCCGTTTGAAGTGAAATTACACCGCCAATAAAGAAGGATATAAACATGATAATACCAAGAGACTTTAGACCTAAATCTTCTATTTCTTTTAATAAGGCTTGGTAAAAGATAAGCGGTTTTTGGGGCATTTTAAAGACCCGACCTAACATTACAAAATATTTACCAACATGCTCTAAATACGTCATTCATACAAATTTTAAGCTAAAGTATTAAATAATCACTAATTGAGTGTTAATTATCACACATCAAAATAAAAAATAATTACTTTTGATAAAACTTAAATTATTTTATAATAATGAAAAGAGCCATTTTCTACTTTTTCACCTCAATCCTTTTATTTTCTAATTGTAAATTTTCAGAAATACCTGTAAAAAAACCAAAATTAGTTATTGGTATTGTTATAGATCAAATGAGATATGATTACTTAACTCGTTTTGCAGACAGATATGGTGAAGGTGGATTTAATAGAATCTTGAAAAACGGATTTTCATTAGAAAATGCACATTATAATTTTATACCAACCTATACTGCAGTTGGTCATGCCTCTATTTACGCAGGAACATCACCTAGTAATCATGGTGTTATTTCTAACAATTGGTATGATAAAGTTTTAAAGAAAAGCATCTATTGTGTAGACGATGCAAATTATAAAACAGTTGGTAATGATGGGCTGATTGGTCAAAAATCTCCTCACAGATTGTATACAACAACTGTTGCAGATCAGTTACAACTAGCACAAAATATGCAAGGTAAAACCATAGGGATTGCTATAAAAGACAGGTCTGCTATTTTACCTGTTGGCCATACAGCCAGCGCAGCTTATTGGTATGATGCCGGAAATAAAAACCAATGGATTACAAGTTCTTTTTATATGGAAGAATTACCAGATTGGGTAAAAGAATTTAACGGTAATAATAAAGCAGACGACTACTTAAACCAAACTTGGGAAACCTTGTATGATATAAAAACATACACTCAAAGCAGAGCAGATGATAATGTGTATGAAAATAATTTAAACGGACAAGTAAAGCCTGTTTTTCCAAAAGACTTGAAAAAATTAAGAGAACAGAACGATAATTTTAGTTTGATAAAGACAATTCCTGCAGGAAATACCTACACCGTAGATTTTGCAAAAGCAGTTATCAAAGGTGAACAATTAGGGAAATCTGAATTTACAGATTTTTTAGCAGTAAGCTTTTCTTCTACAGACTATGTTGGTCATAGGTATGGCGTTGCATCCGTAGAAATTGAAGATACTTATTTACGTCTCGATAAAGACTTGGCTCATTTTTTTAATTTTTTAGATACTGAAGTAGGAAAAGAAAACTATACTTTATTTCTAACAGCAGATCATGCAGCAGTGCATGTTCCTTCCTATTTACAATCTTTAAAGATTCCTGCACATTATATAAGTACTAAAAAACTTAAAAAATTTCTTTCAGACATCACTCAAAAATATTTTAACTCAAAAGAACTGATAGAAAATGTGTCTAATTACCAAATTTTTCTAGATCAAGAAAAAATAGAAGCTTTGGGTTTTAACAAAAATACAGTTGCACAAAGACTCGCAGATGAAGTTCTAAGTTTTGATAAAATATACAAGGCCGTTACAGCAAGAACTTTGCAAACTACTAACTTTACAGAGGGCATAATGCATGCTTTGCAACAAGGTTACAACCCTAAATTTTCTGGAGATGTTTTAATGATTCCTTATCCAGCTACTTTAAATTACAGTAGAAAAGGAACTAGCCACGGTTCTGGCTATTCTTATGATACACATGTTCCTGTGATTTTCTATGGAAATGGAATTAAAAAAGGAGCATCAAAAAAAACATATAAAATTATAGACATTGCACCAACCATTTCTAATTTAATGAAAATTGAAGCTCCTAACGGTACTTCAGGAGAGATAATTGAAGAAGTATTAAAAAAAGACTAGTTTATTATTAACGAAGTAACTTTTAACTTTTTGGTAGAAAAACTTCTGCCATCATACAACGTGCACTTCCACCGCCACAAGTTTCTATAGTTTCTAAAGAACTAGAAATAATTTTACAATGGTTGTTTATCTTTGCAAGTTGACTTTGTGTTAAAGATTCATATGCGGCTGTACTCATTACTAAAAATTTCTCGTCCTTTTCACCGCGAACTTGTAACATATTTCCTGCAAAACTATGCATTTGAGCTTCCGTAATATCAATTACCTGTTTACCATCTTCTTTTAAATGTTTTAATACATTTTTCTTTTCAGATTTATCATCTATTGCATCTAAGCAAATTACAGCGAATGTTTCTGCAATGCACATCATAACATTTGTATGATAAATTACTGCTCTATCTCCTTTCACAGTTTGATTTGCCACAAAAACTATTGGAGTATATTCAAAGTCCTCACAAAATTCAATAAATAAATTTTCATCTGCTCTATCAGACAAGGCACAATATGCTTTATTATTTACCCTATCTAAAATAATACTACCTGTACCCTCTAGAAATAAATCAGCATCTTCCGCAGAGGTATAATCTAATACGTTTTCTATAATAAAGTCAATTTTTTCTAATTCAGTTAGAATATCATCCCTTCTTTCTAGCCTTCTATTTTCCGCAAACATGGGGTATAAACCAACAGTTCCGTCAGCATGAAAAGAAATCCAATTGTTTGGAAAAATAGAGTCTGGAGTATCAAATTTTTCTGTATCTGAAACAACTACAACATTTACACCAAAACTTTTTAATTTAAACACAAATCCATCAAATTCTTCCTGAGCTTTTTTATTAATTTCAGTATTTTGTAAATCAATATCTTCTTGAAAATAATTATTTACGGCTGTTTGTTCATTCTTCCTAAAATTAATAGGACGAACCATTAATATGGTATTTGTAGTTTGATGCATGTTTTCTTAAATATACTGCAAATATAGATACATATTTAGGATAGTAAACTCCTTTTCTTAAAAAAACCGCTTCCTTTTTAGGAAACGGTTTTAAAATATAAATTTTAAAATAATACAATGTTAAAACAATAATACTACTGTTTATTTAAGCAAACTCATAAGGTACTTTAAACTAAATAGATAGTATTTTGTTCTAGCTAAAAAGTAAACTCTTTTTCTCTTAGAACTTATTCTCTTATAAGTGGCATTGTAGAACAACGCAATAAGCCTTCTTGTTTTGCTATTTCTGCATACGCAACCTCTTCTACTGTAAAACCATTTGAGCGCAGCCAAGTATTTAAACGTGTAAAGTTTTTCTCTGAAATAATTACATCTTCAGATATAGAAAAAATATTACTATTCATATTGAACATTTCATCTTTATCAATTTCAAAAACATTCTCTTTTCCGAAGAAATTTAACAACCATTCATATTCCTTTTCAACTAAAAAACCATTTTTATGAAGTATCGCCTTGTCTTTACCTATTGGCTGAAAACAACAATCTAAATGCAACGCATTTTCTTTAGGATCTGTATTGTTTTTTCTTAACTCAAAAGATTTTACAGTTTTTTCTGGAAATAACTCTTGCAAAGCAATAACAGCGTCGATATTTGTACGTGCTGTAATATAATCTGAATAGTCTTCTCCGGAATAGGTTCCAACAAAAATGTACTCATTCCACGGCATTACATCTCCACCTTCTACGTGACATTCTTGGGGTAACTCTATGATGTTCTTTGAATCAATTTTAGAAATAACATGTTTAAGGGCTGCTATCTCCTGATCTCTATCTGGTAAAATATTTGCTCTCACTAATTTGTTATCAATTACAAATGCAATATCTCTAGAAAAAATCTGATTATAATTTTCAATAATTTCTGGTCTAAAAACTTCTACATTGTACTTTTCTAAAATAGAAGCAACCGCTTCCATTTCAAGGTACATATCTCCTTCCTTAGGATATGTTCCTGCTAAAACATGCTGTATACTTTTGGGATCATAACAATCTTTCACCTTTGGCACAGGTCCATTATTTTTCGCGATTCCTAAAACAACTGCTCTTAATCTAGAAGTTTCGTTTTTAATATTCAGTTTTAACATATATAGGTGCTAAAAAAAGCTTCATATAAAATGAAGCTTCTTGCTTGAGTACATAATAATTATTTTAATTATCTTTTTTCAATTGACTTAAACGGTCTTAAATTTTCTCCTGTATAAATTTGACGTGGTCTTCCTATTGGTTCTTTATTTAAACGCATTTCTTTCCATTGTGCAATCCAACCTGGCAAACGACCTAAAGCAAACATAACTGTAAACATTTCTACAGGAATACCCATAGCTCTATATATAATTCCTGAATAAAAATCTACATTGGGATATAATTTTCTATCTACAAAATAAGAATCGTTTAATGCTTCTTGCTCTAAACCTCTTGCTATTTCTAAAATAGGATCTTCTATACCTAAATCTTTTAACACTTCGTCTGCGGCCTTTTTGATAATGGTAGCTCTTGGATCAAAGTTTTTATAAACTCTATGACCAAATCCCATCAATCTAAAAGGATCATTCTTGTCTTTAGCCTTAGCCATGTATTTCTTGGTATCTCCACCGTCTTCCTTAATAGCTTCTAACATCTCTAAAACGGCTTGATTTGCACCACCATGTAATGGTCCCCAAAGCGCTGAGATTCCTGCTGATAAAGAAGCAAATAAACCAGCATGAGATGAACCTGCAATTCTTACCGTAGAAGTAGAGCAGTTTTGCTCATGATCTGCGTGTAAGATTAATAATTTATCTAAGGCATCTTTTATAATAGGGTTTATTACGTATTCCTCATTTGGCTCTTCAAACATCATCTTCATAATATTCTCTACATAACCTAAAGATTTAGAACCATAATTTAAAGGCAAACCAGATTTCTTACGCATTGTCCAAGCTACTAATACAGGAAATTTACCCATTATTTTCACAATAGCATTGTACATCTCTTCTTCTGAATTCACATTCACAGAAGACGGATTAAAAGCTGTTAAAGCACTTGTTAATGAAGATAAAATCCCCATAGGATGTGCTGTTTTCGGAAACGCCTCTAGTATTTTTCGAACATCATCATCTACAACAGACTTCAACTTTATGTCTGCGTGAAACTTATCTAATTCTTCTTTTGTTGGTAATTCTCCAAAAATTAAAGCATAAGCAACTTCTAAAAAATCTGCTTTTTCTGCCAACTCATCAATAGAATAGCCTCTATATCTTAAAATTCCTTTTTCTCCATCTAAAAATGTTATACCACTTTCACAAGAACCAGTGTTTTTGAAACCAGCATCGATAGTTATTACACCGTTTGTAGCAGTTCTTAACGATTTAATATCTATTGCAACTTCATTCTCTGTTCCTTTTACCAAAGGAAATTCATATGAATTTTCTCCTATTTGTAATTTAGCTATATCTGACATTTATAATGATTTTCGTCTATAATTCTTAATGGCACGAAGATACCAAATTTTGAAGCAATCTATAAATACTTCTAGTAGAAATTTTAATATTTTAAAGTAATCTTAACATATTGAAATATTAAAAAAAAAGCCTCTCAATTTTTATTGAGAGGCTTTGTACTTTCGAACTTAGAAATTAAATATTAAACGCTCTTTCTTTAGGGAAATAAGCAACATTACCTAACTCTTCTTCTATTCTTAATAATTGGTTGTACTTCGCCATTCTATCAGAACGAGATGCAGAGCCCGTTTTTATTTGTCCACAGTTTAAAGCAACCGCTAAATCTGCAATTGTATTATCTTCTGTTTCACCAGATCTATGAGACATTACAGATGTATAACCTGCATTTTTAGCCATATTTACAGCCGCAATAGTTTCTGTTAATGTACCAATTTGATTTACTTTAATTAAAATTGAATTTGCTATTCCATTTTCAATTCCTCTCGATAAACGCTCTACATTAGTAACAAATAAATCATCACCAACTAATTGTACTTTATCTCCAATCTTTTCAGTTAAATACTTCCAACCGTCCCAATCATTTTCATCCATACCATCTTCAATAGAAATAATCGGATATTTTTCAGATAACTCGGCTAAATAATCTGCTTGCTCTTTAGAAGAACGAACTTTACCTGTTTCCCCTTCAAACTTAGAATAGTCATAATTACCATTCACATAAAATTCTGCGGCTGCACAATCTAAAGCAATCATAATATCATCGCCTAATGTATAACCAGCATTACTAACTGCTAAAGCAATAGTTTCTAATGCATCTTCAGTACCTCCTGCTAAGTTTGGAGCAAACCCTCCTTCATCACCTACAGCAGTAGATAAATTTCTATCGTGTAATACTTTCTTTAAATTGTGAAAAATTTCGGAACCCATTTGCATTGCTTGTGAAAAAGTTTCAGCTTTAACTGGCATCACCATAAATTCTTGAAATGCAATAGGAGCGTCAGAATGAGAACCTCCATTGATAATATTCATCATAGGAACTGGCAAAGTATTTGCTGAAACACCACCTACGTATCTATATAAAGGCATACCTAATTCATTTGCTGCAGCTTTAGCTACTGCTAAAGAAACACCCAAAATTGCGTTTGCCCCTAATTGAGATTTATTTGGAGTTCCGTCTAAATCAATCATTAATTGATCAATTGCGTTTTGTTCAAACACAGAAACACCTAATAATTCTGCTGAAATAATTTTATTAACGTTTTCTACAGCTTTTAAAACACCTTTACCCATATACGCTTTACCTCCATCACGTAATTCTACTGCTTCGTGTTCTCCTGTTGAAGCACCAGATGGCACTGCTGCTCTACCTAAAATTCCATTTTCTGTAGTTACATCTACTTCTACGGTTGGGTTTCCTCTTGAATCAAAAATTTGACGTGCGTGAACGCTAATAATAATACTCATTATATATTGTATTTAATTAATTTAAAATCTAACATTGCTAAATTACAAAATGTATAAATCATTTAAGAATATGTCTTTCATTAATTACGAAAACGTTTGCTGAAACCTAATAAAAAAAAACCGCACAATAATGTGCGGAAAATTTTTTAAAAAAAATAAGTTTATTAAAATTAAACCTGTATTTTTTTTGCTTCTTTAATACTTTCTATAAATTGATCAAATAAGTACTCTGAATCATGCGGACCCGGGCTAGCCTCTGGATGGTACTGAACAGAAAAAACCGGTTTGTTTTTCAAGCGTATACCAGCAACTGTATGATCATTTAGGTGAACATGTGTAATTTCAATATCCTTATTATTCTCTGTTTCCTCTTTATTAATAGCAAAACCATGATTCTGAGAAGTTATTTCACCCTTACCGGTTAATAGGTTTTTAACTGGGTGGTTAATACCTCTATGACCATTGTGCATTTTATAAGTAGAAATACCGTTGGCTAAAGCGATTACTTGATGTCCTAAGCAAATACCAAATAACGGTACATTACTTTTAATAATTTCTTTTGCTACTTCCTGAGCATCAGTTAAAGGTTCTGGATCTCCAGGCCCATTTGAGATGAAATAACCATCTGGATTAAAAGCAGCTAATTCCGAAAAATTTGAATTATAAGGAAAAACCTTAATAAAAGCCCCTCTACTTGTTAAATTTCTTAAAATATTCTTTTTAATACCAATATCCAAAGCAGCTATTTTTATAGGTGCATTCTCATCACCAACAAAATAAGCTTCTTTAGTTGATACTTTAGAAGCCAACTCTAAACCTTCCATAGTAGGAACATTAGCCAACTGTTTCTTTAAACCCTCAATATTATCTATTTCAGTAGAAATGACAGCATTCATAGCACCATTATCTCTAATATAAGCAACCAATGCTCTTGTATCTACATCAGATATCGCTACAATATTGTGTTTTTCAAACCAATCTTTCAAGTTTCCATTTGAGTCTACTCTAGAATGGGTAAAACTAAAATTTCTACAAATTAATCCAGATATCTTAATACCCTTTGATTCTACCTCATTATCATTTATACCATAATTACCAATATGCGCATTGGCTGTTACCATAATTTGGCCAAAATAAGAAGGATCTGTAAATATTTCTTGATACCCTGTCATACCGGTATTAAAACAAATTTCACCCGTTGAAGTTCCTTCTATACCCACAGATTTCCCATAAAAGATAGTTCCATCTGCTAATAAAACTAATGCTCTCTTTCTAGTTTGATATTTCATTGCTGTTTAATTGTGTTTGTTGAAACAAAAATAGAAAAAAAGGCATAAACGTTTGTGTTTAAGCCTTTTTTTCTATTTTATTTTTTTTTATAAAATTTAAATATATTAACGAAGTCTGAATCTTCTCTTAAGGTTATTTTGTGCATCTTTATAATTCTCTTTACTTGGTTTGAATCTTCACCAAAACAACTTAAAAAAGACTTCTTGCGTAATTTAAATTCTCTAATACCCTCTTCAGAATTAAAAAAATATTTTGTCTTTAATACATACTTATCGCTTTTATAAGCATTTGTAAAGGGGTCTTTAATCCCCTTCTTTATTAATTTAACCTGCCTTTTTAAAACTTCCTTTCCTTTGCCAAAAGCTACCTGCTCATAATAATCATAACGATCATTTTTTAAATATCTTTTAAAAATTTTATTATTTACCTTAACTTGTTTAATAGACTGTTTACCAAAAACAAAAACGGAGTCTGGAGATGTTTTTGTGACGAATCTATCTTGACTTGTATCATAATTTAGATTTGATAACATATATTTTTTTCCTTTCCCTGAAATAATGGTTGCGATATTCTTCCAATTATTAAACAAGTAAACATCTCCTTTTACTTTTGCATAGCTTACTGGATTTGTCCATAAACCACTACCGTTTACTGTTATATCACCAACAACGTCTCTCCTGCTATCTATATCTTTTTCCTGGGAGTAAGTACTAAACGAAATTATAGCCAAACCTAATAAGACAACTTTTCTCATATACATTTTAATTTTAAACTAATTTATATAAAAAAAGGGATAAACGTAAACGCTTATCCCTTTTTTTATATAAATTAAAAAATTTTCATTTCTATTTATTCTTCAGATTTCTCTTCTGCAACAGTTCCTTCTACTTGAGCATCATCAGCCTTCTTGCTTCTTCCTCTTCTTGTAGTTTTCTTTGTTTTTTTACTATTAGGGTTATAGATTTCGTTATAATCAACTAATTCTACCATTGCCATTGGAGCATTATCTCCTTGACGATTTCCTAACTTTATAATACGAAGATAACCTCCTGGTCTATCTGCAACTTTTACAGAAACTTCTTTAAACAATTCTGTAACCGCAAATTTATCACGTAAGTAAGAAAAAACAATACGTCTATTGTGAGTTGTATCAGATTTAGACTTGGTAATTAATGGCTCAGCAAATACTCTTAAAGCTTTTGCTTTTGCTACTGTTGTGTTAATACGCTTGTGCTCTATTAAAGAACAAGTCATATTAGCTAACATCGCCTTTCTATGCGAAGTTGTTCTTCCTAAATGATTGTGTTTTTTTCCGTGTCTCATGACCTTTGTTTATATTTCATCTTGCATCAACTCATTATGAGGCGCAAAATATGAAAAATTAATCTCTATCTAATTTGTATTTACTTAAATCCATTCCAAAACTTAAACCTTTAACAATAACTAGTTCTTCTAATTCCGTTAATGATTTCTTACCAAAGTTTCTAAATTTCATTAAATCACTTTTGTTAAAAGAAACTAAATCTCCTAATGTATCCACTTCTGCAGCCTTTAAACAATTTAAAGCTCTAACAGATAAATCCATATCGATTAATCTAGTTTTTAATAATTGACGCATATGCAATGACTCTTCATCATATGTCTCTGTCTGTGCAATTTCATCCGCCTCTAAAGTGATACGCTCATCAGAGAATAACATAAAGTGGTGAATTAAAATTTTAGCAGCTTCTGTTAATGCATCTTTAGGATTAATTGATCCATCAGTATCGATATCGAAAACTAACTTTTCATAATCCGTTTTTTGTTCTACACGAAAATTTTCGATTGCATACTTAACATTCTTAATTGGCGTATAAATAGAATCTGTAAAGATTGTTCCTATTGGTGCCGAAGACTTTTTATTTTCTTCAGCAGGTACAAACCCTCTACCTTTTTCTATTGTAATTTCTGCGTTTAACTTCACAGACTTATCCATATTACAGATTACTAAATCTGGATTTAATACTTGAAAACCAGAAATAAACTTCTGCAAGTCTCCTGCAGTAAACTGCTCTTGACCTGAAACTGATATTGAAACCGTTTCTCTATCAGTATCTTCTATTTGTTTCTTAAAACGAACTTGTTTCAAGTTTAATATAATTTCAGTAACATCTTCAACTATTCCAGGAACAGTAGAAAATTCATGCTCTACACCATCTACTCTTAGTGATGTAATTGCAAATCCTTCTAAAGAAGATAAAAGAACTCTTCTTAATGCGTTACCTACAGTTAAACCAAAACCTGGTTCTAAAGGTCTGAACTCAAATCTACCAGAAAAATCTGTAGACTCAATCATTATAACCTTATCCGGTTTTTGAAAATTTAAAATTGCCATATTTTCTTCGTTTTAATTGTCATTTAGTTGCGCGGTATATAGATCTGAAGAACTACGTACATACCCTTTGGCTAAATTTCAATGTGATTAATTTATTACTTAGAATATAATTCTACGATTAATTGCTCTTTAATGTTTTCTGGTATTTGTAATCTAGCAGGTACTTTAACAAAAGTTCCTTCTTTTTTATCAGAATTCCAAGTTAACCATTCAAAAACAGTACTACTAGAAGCTAAAGCATCTTCAATAGCACTTAAAGATTTAGACTTTTCTCTTACGGCAACAACGTCACCTTCTTTTAATCTGTAAGATGGTACGTTTACTAATTCTCCATTCACTGTAATATGTCTATGAGAAACTAACTGACGTGCTCCACTTCTAGATTTAGAAACTCCCATTCTATACACTACGTTATCTAAACGAGATTCACATAATTGTAATAAAATTTCACCAGTAATCCCTTGAGAAGATGATGCATCTTTAAATAGGTTTCTAAACTGACGCTCTAATATACCGTAAGTATATTTAGCTTTTTGCTTCTCCATTAATTGAGTAGCATATTCAGATTTCTTTCCTCTTCTTCTTGCATTTCCATGCTGTCCTGGAGGGTAATTTCTTTTTTCGAAGTTTTTATCCTCTCCGAAAATTGCCTCGCCAAATTTACGAGCAATTTTAGTTTTTGGTCCTGTATATCTTGCCATTTCGTGTTTGTTTAATTAGGGATTATGAATTAAGGCTAATCCTTCGATAATCTAATTCCTAATTGGTTAAAATATTTAATTATACTCTTCTTCTCTTTGGAGGACGACAACCGTTATGAGGAATTGGTGTAACATCAATAATTTCTGTTACTTCGATACCTGCATTATGAATTGATCTAATAGCAGATTCTCTACCATTACCAGGTCCTTTTACATAAACTTTAACTTTACGTAAACCTGCCTCTTTTGCAACGTTTGAACAATCCTCTGCTGCTAATTGGGCTGCATATGGAGTATTCTTTTTAGAACCTCTAAAACCCATTTTACCTGCAGATGACCATGAAATTACGTCACCTTTTTTATTTGTTAAAGAAATAATGATGTTGTTAAAAGATGCAGTTACATGCGCTTCTCCAACAGCTTCAATTATTACTTTACGTTTTTTTGAACTTGCTTTTGCCATAATTATTCAGTTTTAGTAATTTAGTTTTCTAATATGTAGTTTAAAAACTATTATTAAATCTTTATTACTTGTCTAACTTTATTTTTTCTTGTTAGCTACAGTTTTTCTCTTACCTTTTCTTGTACGAGAGTTGTTCTTAGTTCTTTGTCCTCTTAAAGGAAGGCCAAGTCTATGACGTATTCCTCTTTGACAACCGATATCCATCAAACGTTTGATATTTATCTGAACTTCTGAACGTAATTCTCCTTCAATTGTAAAAGATCCAACTTGTTCTCTAATTGCTGCGATTTGATCATCCGTCCAATCTTGAACTTTGATACTTTCGTCTACTTTTGCATCTGCTAAAACTTTTTTAGCTCTGCTACTTCCAATACCGAAGATGTAAGTTAAAGCAATAACCCCTCTTTTGTTTTTTGGAATATCAATACCTGCT
The DNA here is from genome assembly GCA_913061165.1 of uncultured Polaribacter sp. Lineage (GTDB taxonomy): Bacteria > Bacteroidota > Bacteroidia > Flavobacteriales > Flavobacteriaceae > Polaribacter. Next base: position 17,287 of record CAJXTJ010000008.1, on the reverse strand, counting down.
ATTCTTGCCATTACCCTTGTCTTTGTTTAAATCTAGGATTTTGTTTATTAATCACGTATAATCTACCTTTCCTGCGCACTATCTTGCAGTCGGCACTTCTCTTTTTAACTGATGCTCTAACTTTCATCTGTTTCTTTTGTTTTTAGTATCTGTAAGTAATTCTTGCTTTTGATAAATCATACGGACTCATCTCTAATTTCACCTTGTCTCCTGGTAAAAGTTTGATATAATGCATACGCATTTTACCTGAAATGTGAGCCGTAACAATATGTCCATTTTCTAACTCCACACGAAACATGGCATTTGACAATGCTTCTGTAATCGTCCCGTCTTGTTGAATTGCTGATTGCTTAGCCATATTATTGTTTATTCGATTTTCTATTGCTATTTCCCGGTTTCATTAAACCATCATAATGATTGTTTAATAAATACGAGTTAATTTGCTGTATTGTATCGATTGCCACCCCAACCATAATAATTAAAGATGTACCACCATAAAACATTGACCACCCTTGTTGTACTCCAAATTGAACTACAATTGCTGGTAAGATTGACAATCCTGCTAAAAATAACGATCCTGGAAACGTAATTCTTGACAAAACACTATCCAATCTATCCGCAGTGTCTTTACCTGGTCTAATTCCAGGGATAAAACCACCACTCCTTTTTAAATCCTCAGCCATCTTATTCGTTGGAATCGTAATCGCTGTGTAGAAATAACTAAAAATGATAATCAATAATGCAAATATAACATTATACTGCCAACCATTAGGATCAGTTAACCCTACCAAAATAGGGAACTTTTGACCTAAAGCTAAAGGTAAAAACATAATAGCTTGAGCAAATATAATTGGCATAACACCCGCAGCATTTAATTTCAACGGAATGTAATCCCTTGAACCTGCTACATTTTGTGTGTTTCCTGCAACCGTTCTCCTTGCATATTGCACTGCGATCTTACGAACAGCAGTAACCAATAGAACAGTCAATAAAATTACAACAAACCAAACGATAATTTCAATTAATACCATCATTAAACCGCCTGCACCCGCATTCTCTGTTTTCGAAAGAAATTCTTGCAAAAATGCTGCTGGAAAATTAGCAATAATACCTACCGTAATTAATAATGAAATTCCATTACCAATTCCTTTGTCTGTAATACGCTCCCCCAACCACATTGCGAAAATTGTACCTGCTGTTAAAATAATAATTGAAGAAATCCAGAAAGTAATACCACTAACTAAAAAAGCTTCAGGTGGTAAATTAAACTGAGTTTTAATAGCTGTAATATACGTTGGTGCTTGCACCAAAGTAATCACTATTGTCAACCATCTCGTAATTTGTGTAATCTTTTTTCTTCCACTTTCTCCATCCTTTTGTAGTTTTTGTAAATAAGGAACCGCAATTCCCATTAACTGAACCACAATAGATGCCGAAATATAAGGCATTATACCAAGAGCCATTACTGACGCCCTAGCAAATGCTCCTCCCGTAAATGCATTCAATAATCCTAAAAGACCTCCCGAAGTACTTTCTTTTAATGCCGATAACTGTAATGGGTCTATTCCAGGTAATGGAACAGCTGCCATAAAACGGTACACCGCAATTAATCCGATAGTAAGAAGAATTTTGTTCTTTAATTCTTCAATCTTGAAAATATCTCTTAACGTATTAATAAACTTCATGCTTTACGTATTGTTTATAAAGAAACAACCTCACCTCCAGCTGCTTCGATAGCGGCCTTTGCTGTTGCTGTATATTTATGTACAGTAATATTTAATTTAGCTTTTAACGCTCCATTTCCTAAAATTTTAACTAGGTCATTTTTCCCAGCTAATCTGTTAGCAACTAGAATATCTAAATTTACTGTATCTGTTATTTTTCCACTATCAACTAAAGATTGTAATTTATCTAAATTGATACCTTGATACTCTTTACGATTGATATTTGTGAAACCAAATTTAGGTACACGTCTTTGAAGTGGCATTTGCCCTCCTTCAAAACCAATCTTTTTAGAATAACCAGAACGAGATTTCTGTCCATTGTGCCCTCTTGTAGCGGTACCACCTTTTCCAGATCCTTCACCTCTTGCAATTCTTTTCCCTTTTTTAATGGAACCTACTGCTGGTGTTAAATTATGTAAACTCATGTTTTTATAAATCTTATTTAATTTCCTCGAAAGAAACTAAGTGTTTAACTGTATTCACCATACCTACAATTGAAGGAGTTGCCTCATGTTCAACTGTCTGGTGCATTTTACGTAAACCTAATGCTTCTAAAGTTCTTTTTTGACTCTGAAGACGCCCGATTTGACTTTTTACTTGTGTAACTTTTATTCTTGCCATCGTTCTTAGATTTATCCGTTAAATACTTGTTCTAAAGAGACTCCTCTTTGTTTAGCAATTGAAGCTGCACTTCGTAATTGTAATAATGCATTAAAAGTTGCCTTTACTGCATTATGAGGATTAGAAGATCCTTGAGATTTTGATAATACATCATGTACCCCAACAGATTCTAATACCATACGGACTGCACCACCAGCAATCACCCCTGTACCAGCAGAAGCAGGTTTGATAAAGATTTTCGCTCCACCAAACTTCCCTTTTTGCTCGTGAGGTAATGTACCGTTTAAAATAGGTATTCTCACTAAATTTTTCTTTGCATCTTCAATTGCCTTTGCAATTGCTGATGCAACATCTTTAGACTTCCCTAATCCGTGTCCAACAACACCGTTACCATCACCAACCACTACAATTGCAGAGAAACCAAATGCTCTACCACCTTTAGTTACTTTTGTAACACGTTGTACACCTACTAACTTATCTACAAGCTCTAACCCACTTGGCTTAACTCTTTCTACGTTTTTATAACCTTGCATAATTTCTTAAAATTTTAAACCAGATTCCCTTGCAGCCTCTGCTAATACTTTAACTCTACCATGGTATAAATAACCATTTCTATCGAAAGCAACTTTTTCTAAACCAGCTTTAGTAGCTATCTCTGCAATTGCTTTACCAACTGCTGCTGCTGCTTCTAATTTAGAACTTGCCTTTATTCCTTTATCTCTTGATGATGCCGAAGCTAATGTTACTCCGTTTACATCGTCAACTATTTGAGCGTAAATTTCTTTGTTACTTCTAAAAACCGATAATCTTGGTTTTGTAGCAGTACCAGAAATAATTTTTCTAATTCTACGCTTTATTCTAGTTCTTCTTTGTAGCTTTGATAATGCCATAATACTTATATATTATGCAGATTTACCTGCTTTTCTTCTTAATATTTCACCAACAAACTTTACACCTTTACCTTTATAAGGTTCTGGAGCTCTGAAAGAACGAATCTTTGCAGCAATTTGACCAACTAATTGTTTGTCAAACGAAGATAATTTAATGATTGGGTTTTTCCCTTTCTCAGATACTGTCTCAATTTTAACTTCTGGAGCCAATTCTAAAACAATATTATGAGAGAAACCTAAAGCTAAATCTAATTTCTGTCCTTGATTAGATGCTCTATAACCAACACCAACCAATTCTAAATCTTTAGTCCAACCTTTACTTACACCTTCAATCATATTATTGATTAAAGCTCTCATTAAACCATGTTGTGCTTTATGGTCTTTGCTTTCCGATGTTCTATCTAAAGTGATAATACCATCTTCAATTTTTACAGTAATACCGTTTGAAATAGTCTGAGATAACTCTCCTAACTTTCCTTTAACCGTAATTACGTTGTCTACTATGTTTACATCTACACCTTGTGAAATGCTAACGGGATTTTTTCCTATTCTACTCATTTCTTAAGATTTAATAAACGTAACATAAAACTTCTCCTCCAACATTCTCTTGACGTGCTTTCTTGTTTGTCATTACACCTTTAGATGTAGAAACAATAGCAATTCCAAGTCCGTTCAATACTCTTGGCATCTCTGAAGAGCCAACATATTTACGCAAACCTGGTGTACTGATACGTTGAATTTTTCTGATTACTGACTCTTTTGTTTCCTTGTCATACTTTAAAGCAATCTTTACTGTTCCCTGAACTTTGTCGTCATTGAACTGATAACTTAAAATAAAACCTTGATCAAACAAAATCTTAGTCATTTCCTTCTTCAAGTTTGAAGCTGGAATTTCCACTACTCTGTGCCCTGCTGCGATTGCATTTCTTACTCTCGTAAGAAAATCCGCGATTGGATCTGTATACATATTTATTTATATTGCGATTACGGTTTTCAAATACCTCTATTTCTACTACAGATTTCTCTGTGATACCTGAACCTATAATCAGTTAAAATTCTTTTACTCAAAAAAATAGAGCGCGCAAATATACACAATCTATTTTAGTTTTTAAGCTTTAAATAAGTTTTCTACCAACTTGCTTTCTTAACTCCTGGTATCAAACCTTGATTTGCCATTTCACGAAACGTAACACGTGACAAACCGAACTGACGCATATATCCTTTTGGACGTCCAGTTAATTTACATCTGTTGTGCAATCTCACTGGTGATGCATTTTTAGGCAACCTTTGCAACGCATCATAATCTCCAGCTTCTTTCAAAGCTTTCCTTTTTTCAGCATATTTTGCAACAGTGCGTTCTCTCTTGCGCTCACGCGCTTTCATTGATTCTTTAGCCATGTCTTAATTTTTTTTGAATGGTAAACCTAATTCTCCCAATAATGACTTTGCTTCCTTATCGGTAGCTGCAGATGTTACAAATGTAATATCCATACCGTTAATTTTTTTAACCTGGTCTATATTGATCTCTGGGTAAATGATTTGTTCAGTAATACCTAAATTGTAATTACCTCTTCCATCAAATCCATTAGCTTTTATACCGTTAAAGTCTCTTACACGTGGTAAAGAAGCTGTAACTAATCTGTCTAAAAATTCGTACATTTTATCACCTCTTAACGTAACCTTTACACCAATTGGCATACCCTTACGTAGTTTAAATGATGCAACATCCTTCTTAGACATTGTAGATATCGCCTTTTGACCAGTAATAGTAGTCAATTCTTCTAAAGCATAATCTATTAATTTCTTATCTGCAATTGCAGCACCAACACCCTTAGAAACAACTATCTTTTCTAATTTAGGAACTTGCATTACATTCTTATAACTGAATTCTTCAGTAAGAGCTTTTACCACTCTTTCTTTGTATTCTGATTTTAATCTTGGTACGTAACTCATGATTATTCTTATTTTTTAGTTTTTTTAGAGATTCTAGTTTTAGTATCTCCATCAACCTGATAACCTACTCTTACAGCAACACCATCCTCAACTAACATAACATTAGAGATATGTAATGATGCTTCTTTCTTTACAATACCACCTTGAGGACTTTGAGCACTTGGTTTAGTGTGCTTAGAAACTAAGTTAACACCTTCTACTAAGACTCTATCTTTATCCTTGATAATCTGTAAAACTTTACCTTCCGATCCTCTATGGTCTCCTGCAATTACTTTTACAGTATCACCAGTTTTAATTTTAAACTTCTTCATTTTATTATAATGTTAAAGCACTTCTGGTGCTAATGATACTATTTTCATGAATTGTTTCTCACGAAGCTCACGAGCTACAGGACCAAATACACGTGTTCCTCTCATCTCCTCTGTAGGATTTAAAAGTACACAAGCATTATCATCAAATCTGATATATGACCCATCTTTACGTCTAACTTCTTTCTTCGTTCTTACAACTACTGCTCTAGATACTTGACCTTTCTTAACAGCGCCGTTAGGAGTTGCAGATTTAACCGATACTACAATCTTGTCTCCAATGCTTGCGTAACGCTTTCTAGTTCCTCCCAAAACTCTAATTACTAAAACTTCTTTAGCTCCAGTGTTATCTGCTACTTTTAATCTTGATTCTGTCTGTAACATATTATTTAGCTCTTTCTAGGATTTCTACTAATCTCCAACGTTTAGATTTACTCATAGGTCTTGTTTCCATGATCCTAACAGTATCTCCTTCGTTGCAATCATTCTTTTCGTCGTGTGCAACGTACTTCTTAGTCTTTAATACGAACTTTCCGTACATTGGGTGCTTTACTCTTTTAGTTTCTGCAACAACTATAGATTTCTCCATTTTGCTACTTGAAACCACACCAATTCTCTCTTTTCTAAGATTTCTTTTTTCCATCTTTAAAACTGACTATAGAATTATTGTAATTCTCTTTTTGTTAATTCTGTTGCAATTCTTGCTACAGTTCTTCTTAAACTTCTCAACTGCAATGGATTCTCCAAAGGAGTTATCGCATGAGCCATTTTAAGATCGGTATAATTCTTTTGCAACGCTCCAAGCTTCTCATTAAGATCTGCTATAGATAATTCTTTTACTTCTGATTGTTTCATTCTATTTCGAATTAAGCGTTAATATCAAAGTCTCTTGCTACTACAAACTTCGTTCTTACTGGAAGTTTCTGTGCTGCTAAACGTAAAGCTTCTTTTGCAACATCCATTGGTACACCACCAATTTCAAACAAAATTCTACCTGGCTTAATAACTGCAACGAAATGATCTGGTGCACCTTTACCCTTACCCATACGAACCTCTAATGGTTTTTTGGTAATAGGTTTGTCTGGAAAAACTTTAATCCATAACTGACCTTCTCTTTTCATATGACGAGTTGCCGCGATACGAGCTGCTTCAATTTGACGTGAAGTTAATAAGTTCTGATCGATCGATTTGATACCAAACATTCCATTAGAAAGTTGATTACCTCTACCCGAAATACCAGTCATATTTCCTTTCGCCTTCTGTACCTTACGGTATTTTACTCTTTTTGGCTGTAACATTTTTAATTTCTAATTTTAAAAATTATTTTCTTCTACGAGGTTGCGGTCTTTTTCCTCTATCTCCACCACCTTTATTACCACCTGCTTGCTTTTTAGACAAACCAACTAATGGTGATAATTCTCTTTTACCATATACCTCACCTTTCATAATCCATACCTTAATCCCTAGTCTTCCATAGGTAGTATGAGCTTCAACAAGTGAATAATCAATATCAGCTCTGAACGTAGAAAGAGGAATTCTTCCTTCTTTAAAATGCTCTGAACGTGCCATCTCTGCACCATTTAAACGACCTGAAATCTGAATTTTAATTCCTTCAGCATTCATTCTCATAGTAGCTTGAATAGCCATTTTGATAGCTCTCTTATAAGAAATTCTATTTTCAATTTGACGTGCAACACTTACTGCAACTAATTTAGAATCCAATTCTGGACGCTTAATTTCAAAAATATTAATCTGAACTTCTTTTCCTGTGATCTTCTTAAGCTCCTCTTTTAACTTGTCTACCTCTGTTCCACCTTTCCCAATAATAATACCAGGTCTTGCAGTAGTGATAGTAACGGTTACAAGTTTTAAAGTACGCTCTATAATTACACGAGAAACACTTGCTTTAGACAAACGAGCATTTACATACTCTCTGATCTTAAAATCTTCAGCAATTTTATCTCCGTAGTCATTACCACCATACCAGTTAGATTCCCAACCTCTGATGATTCCTAAACGATTTCCTATTGGATTTGTTTTTTGTCCCATTTCTACTTAGCTTGATTACTTAAATTTTTAGCACCTAATTCTAAAGTAACGTGATTAGAACGCTTACGAATTCTATGAGCACGCCCTTGTGGAGCTGGCCTTAATCTTTTTAACATTCCTGCGCTATCTACACAAATAGTCTTCACAAATAAACCAGCCTCTTCAATTGCTGCATCTGCATTCTTAGCTTGCCAGTTTGCAATAGCAGACAATAACAATTTTTCTAAGTTTATAGATGCCTCTTTAGGACTAAATTTTAAGATTTGTAAAGCTTTTTCAACTTCTACTCCTCTTACTTGATCCGCTACTAAACGCATTTTTCTTGGTGACGTAGGACAGTTAGTAAGCTTTGCAAAAGCACGGTGCTTTCTAGCTTCTTTTAACTGATCTGCCATATTTTTTTTACGAACTCCCATAGCCTATTTTTTTCCTTTGTTTTTTGCACCTGCATGTCCTCTAAAAGAACGCGTTGGTGAAAATTCGCCTAATTTGTGACCTACCATGTTTTCTGTAACGAATACTGGTACAAACTGACGGCCATTATGAACGGCGATAGTTTGACCTACGAAATCTGGAGTAATCATACTTGCTCTAGACCAAGTTTTGATTACTGATTTATTACCAGCTTCTACATTAGCTAACACTTTTTTCTCTAATTTATAGTGAACGAAAGGTCCTTTTTTTAATGATCTTGCCATAATTTATTATTTCTTTCTACGTTCTAAAATATACTTATTACTAGCTTTGGTTTTAGACCTTGTCTTAAATCCTTTTGCAGGAATACCATTTCTAGATCTTGGATGACCTCCAGAAGCACGTCCTTCACCACCACCCATTGGGTGATCCACAGGATTCATTCTTACTGCATTCACTCTTGGTCTTCTTCCTAACCATCTAGATCTACCAGCTTTACCAGAAACTAGTAATTGGTGATCTGAGTTAGATACTACTCCAATTGTTGCCATACATGTTAACAAGACATATCTCGTTTCACCAGAAGGTAACTTTACAGTTGCATACTTACTCTCCTTTGCTAATAATTGTGCAAAAGAACCAGCTGAACGTGCCATAACAGCACCTTGACCTGGACGTAATTCAATACATGAGATTGTAGATCCTAAAGGTATTTCACTTAAAAGCATTCCGTTTCCAATTTCTGGCTTTACACCTTCTCCTGAAACAATTACTTGACCTACTTTTAAACCGTTTTGTGCAATCACATAACGCTTTTCTCCATCAGCATAACTAAGTAAAGCGATAAACGCAGTACGATTTGGATCGTACTCTATAGTTTTAACTGTTGCAGGAATACCTTGCTTATCTCTTTTAAAATCGATAATACGATATTTTTGTTTATGACCTCCACCGATATTACGTGTTGTCATTCTACCCTGATTGTTTCGACCTCCAGATCGTTTTTTCGGAGCAAGTAAACTTTTCTCCGGCTTATCAGTTGTTATGGTGTCGAACCCATTTACAACTCTAAAACGCTGACCTGGTGTTATTGGCTTTAATTTTCTAACTGACATTTTTGTCTTTTAAAGATTGTTATAAAAATCAATACTATCTCCTTCTGCTAACTGTACAATAGCTTTTTTATACCCACTTTTAATACCAGTAACTAAACCTTTTTTAGTAAACTTAGTATTTCTTTGTATTGGGTAATTTAAAGTTCTTACACTTGAAATAGAAACTCCGTAAGTTGCTTCAACAGCTCCCTTAATTTCTAATTTATTAGCCTTTCTATCTACTACAAATGTATAACGATTAAATACTTCACTATCGCTTGTAGCTTTTTCCGTGATAATAGGTTTTATTAAAATGCTCATATCCCTATTTGCTTAAATTTGTGTTTATATCTTCTAAAGAGCTCTCAGTTATTATAAGCTTGTTCGTGTTTAAAACACCATAAGTATATAATTCTGAAGCTTTAATTACTTTAGATTTTTTTAAGTTACGTGATGATAAATACACATTTGCATTTTCACTACCTAACACAAACAATGACTTTTTTGTTTCTAACTCTAACGCTTTTAATACGTCTAAGAAATTTTTAGTCTTTGGAGTTTCAAAATTGAAATCTTCAACAACTATCACATTTTTATCGCTTGCTTGAATACTTAAAGCCGACTTACGTGCCAAACGCTTTAAGTTTTTATTCAATTTAAAAGAATAATCTCTAGGTCTTGGTCCGAACATACGTCCACCACCTCTAAAAACTCCAGATTTGATAGAACCTGCTCTTGCAGTACCAGTACCTTTTTGTTTTTTTATCTTTCTAGTTGAACCTGCTATTTCAGCTCTTTCTTTAGACTTGTGCGTTCCCTGACGTTGATTTGCCAAGTATTGCTTTACGTCTAAATAAATAGCGTGATCATTAGGCTCTATTCCGAATACATCCTTAGAAAGCTCAACCTTTCTACCTGTATCTTTTCCTGTAATATCTAAAACTGCTACTTTCATTATTTCTGAATAGTTACAAAAGCATTTTTGTGTCCAGGAATTGCTCCTTTAACAACAAGTAAGTTCTTTTCAGCAACTACTTTTAATACTCTTAAGTTTTGTACTTTCACTTTATCTCCACCCATTCTACCTGCCATTCGCATTCCTTTGAATACTCTTGCTGGATAAGATGCAGCACCAATTGATCCGGGAGCTCTTAAACGGTTATGTTGTCCGTGAGTTGCTTGACCAACACCGGCAAATCCATGACGTTTTACAACACCTTGAAAACCTTTACCTTTAGAAACACCAGAAACATCCACAAATTCACCTTCTTCAAAGTGACTTACAGATATAGAATCTCCTAATTTATACTCTCCTTCAAATCCTTGAAATTCAACAACTTTTTTCTTAGCAGTAGTACCAGCTTTTTTAAAGTGGCCCTCTAACGCTTTGTTAGAACTTTTTGCTTTTTTGTCATCGAAACCAAGCTGTAACGCACTATAGCCGTCAACCTCTTCGGTTCTGACCTGAGTGACAACACAAGGACCCGCTTCGATTACTGTACAAGGAATATTCTTCCCGTTTTCATCAAATAAGCTGGTCATCCCAATCTTTCTTCCTATTAACCCAGACATTTAGTTAAAATTTTAGACGATAGAACATAGTATCCAGCGCGTCTATATTAATAATTATTTGTTCGAAACTATTGTTTCATTTGTGACCTTTGCGATTGTTCAAAAAAAAACAGCGTAAACAAATTCAACGCTGATTTTGTTTTTTCCGTTTTTCCTTCGCGAAACGCTCTGGACATGTTACTATTATTGAATTTAAACTCAAAAAATAGCTTAACCCTACTCTAATTCGGGTTGCAAAAGTATTAAAAACTTTCGGTTTAACAAAATTAAACCGAAAGTTAATATTTTACTTATACTTTAATCTCAACTTCAACACCACTTGGTAACTCAAGTTTCATTAAAGCATCAATAGTTTTCGAAGAAGAACTATAGATGTCTAATAATCTTTTGTAAGAAGCTAACTGAAATTGCTCTCTAGATTTTTTGTTTACGTGAGGTGAACGCAATACAGTAAAAATCTTTTTATGTGTTGGTAATGGTATTGGTCCGTTTACAACAGCACCTGTACTTTTTACCGTCTTTACAATTTTTTCAGCAGATTTATCTACTAAGTTGTAATCGTAAGACTTTAATTTAATTCTAATTTTTTGACTCATCTTGTAATTATTAAGTAGATTAACCTTTAGATTTTGCAATTACTTCTTCAGATATATTTGAAGGAGTTTCTGCGTAATGTGAAAATTCCATAGTAGAAGTAGCTCTACCAGAAGACATCGTTCTTAAAGCAGTTACATAACCAAACATTTCTGATAATGGTACGATCGCTTTTACAACTTTAGAACCAGCACGATCACTCATGTCATTTACTTGTCCTCTTCTTCTGTTCAAATCTCCAACTATATCACCCATGTTAGCTTCTGGAGTTAGCACTTCTAACTTCATCAAAGGCTCCATGATTTTCGCTTTAGCAACTTTCGCTGAAGCTTTATAGCCCATTCTTGCAGCTAATTCAAAAGATAATGCATCTGAATCCACAGCGTGAAAAGAACCATCTCTTAATGTAACTTTCATAGAATCCATTTCATACCCTGCTAAAGGACCATTTTTCATAGCTTCTTTGAAACCTTTCTCTACAGAAGGTACAAATTCTCTAGGAACATTACCCCCTTTAATAACAGATGCAAATTGCAATCCTTGAACACCTTCATCGGCTGGGCCGATAGTAAATGCAATATCAGCAAACTTACCACGACCACCAGATTGTTTCTTATAAACTTCTCTGTGCTGCGCTTCAGCGGTAATAGCTTCTTTGTATTCAACCTGAGGTTGCCCTTGGTTTACTTCAACTTTAAATTCACGTCTTAAACGATCTACAATTACATCTAAATGTAATTCACCCATTCCAGAAATAATAGTCTGTCCTGAAGCTTCGTCTGAACGAACTGTAAACGTAGGATCTTCTTCGGCTAACTTACCAAGACCAATACCTAACTTATCTACATCCGCTTTTGTTTTAGGCTCAACAGCAATACCAATTACTGGATCTGGAAAATCCATAGATTCTAAAACAATTGGAAATTTCTCAGCTGATAAAGTATCTCCTGTTTTTATAGATTTAAAACCTACAGCAGCACCAATATCTCCCGCCTCAATATAGTCAATTGCATTCTGCTTATTAGCATGCATTTGATAAATACGTGAAATACGTTCTTTCTTACCAGAACGATTATTTAAAACGTAAGAACCTGCATCTAAACGACCAGAGTATGCTCTAAAAAATGCTAAACGACCTACAAAAGGATCTGTAGCAATCTTAAATGCTAAAGCAGCAAAAGGCTCATCTACACTTGGTTTACGTAACTCTTGTTCGTCTGTATCTGGGTTTACACCTACAATACCTTCTTTGTCCATTGGAGAGGGTAAATAACGACATACAGCATCTAATAGAAACTGAACCCCTTTATTTTTAAATGCAGAACCACAAATCATAGGAATGATAGACATGTCCATTACAGCAGCTCTCAATGCAGCGTGCACTTCGTCTTCTGTTATAGAGTCTTCATCCTCCATGTATTTTTCTAACAAATCTTCATCATAAGCAGCAACCTCTTCAATAAGTTTACCACGTAGAATTTTTGCTTCTTCTTTTAATTCTTCTGGAATATCTACAACATCAAATGTTGCTCCCATACCTTCTTCGTGCCATACAATAGCTCTGTTCTTCACAAGATCTACAATACCTTTAAAGTTCTCCTCGTCACCAATATTTAAAACAATTGGCACTGCGTTAGAACCTAGCATTTCTTTCACTTGCTTACAAACCATCATAAAATCAGATCCTTGACGGTCCATTTTATTTACAAAACCAATTCTTGGCACTTTGTAGTTGTCTGCAAGTCTCCAGTTGGTTTCAGATTGTGGCTCAACACCATCAACTGCTGAAAACAAAAATACTAAACCATCCAAAACACGTAAAGATCTATTTACTTCTACAGTAAAATCTACGTGACCTGGTGTGTCAATAATATTAAAGTGATAATCCTTGGTGTCTTCTAAAACTTCAGCATTTTCTTTTGGAAATTGCCAAGTACAAGTAGTAGCAGCAGAAGTAATTGTAATACCTCTTTCTTGCTCTTGCTCCATCCAGTCCATAGTAGCTGCACCATCATGTACTTCTCCAATCTTATGAGAAACACCTGTATAATACAATACACGTTCTGTAGTAGTGGTTTTACCAGCATCAATATGTGCTGCAATACCAATATTTCTAGTATATCTTAAATCTCTAGCCATATCTATTAAAATCTAAAGTGAGAGAATGCTTTGTTAGCTTCTGCCATTTTGTGAGTATCTGTACGTTTTTTAACAGCAGCACCTTCTTCTTTAGCCGCAGCTAAAATTTCAGCAGCTAAACGCTGTGCCATTGTTTTCTCGTTTCTCTTACGAGTATACAAAATCATCCATTTAATAGCCATAGAAACCTTACGGTCTGGTCTAATTTGCATTGGGATTTGAAATGTAGCACCACCTACACGACGAGATCTTACCTCTACGTGTGGCATTACATTTGACAAACCATCTTTCCAAATTTCTAAGGCTGACTTTTCTTCTTCACCTTTTCTTTCCTCTACGATGTCTAACGCATCATAAAATACTTTAAAAGCTACTGACTTTTTACCTGCCCACATTAAATTGTTAACGAATCTAGTTACTAACTGATCGTTAAATTTAGGGTCTGGTAATAAGACTCTTTTTTTTGCTGCTCTTTTTCTCATGTCTTTACATTAAAAAAGTTAATTGATTTGTTACTTGCTCTTAACTGTGCTTTCTAGCTACTATAGTTGTTTTAAAAAAATCTAAAACAAACTGTTATAATTTTTAGAAATTACAGTTCTTTACTTATAACGCTTTTACTTCTTTGGGCGTTTTGCACCGTACTTTGATCGTCTTTGGGTTCTCCCCTCAACTCCCGCAGTATCTAAAGCTCCACGTACTACGTGATACTTTACACCTGGCAAATCCTTTACCCTTCCACCTCTAACTAATACTATCGAGTGCTCTTGTAAGTTATGTCCTTCACCTGGAATGTATGCGTTTATCTCATTACCATTTGTCAATCTAACTCTGGCAACTTTACGCATTGCTGAATTAGGTTTCTTTGGTGTTGTAGTATAAACACGTGTACAAACTCCACGTCTTTGAGGACAAGACGACAAAGCAGCCGATTTACTCTTCTTAGTTATTTTGGTTCTTCCTTTACGAACTAATTGTTGAATAGTAGGCATACTAAATAATTGCTTTTTTTCGTTTATAATTAAACTTGTCTCTTTTTTCAGAGTTTGCAAATGTACAAATAATTTCTAACCTTTCTAATATCATGAACTTATTTTTTAAAAAAGTATTTATACTTTCTATTGTAACTGTTTTTAGATACATTTGAAATTCAAAAACAGCGTATCTATTGTATAAAAAAAACATACACCTCTTTTTAATAATAGCTATACTTGGGCATACATCTGCAGTATGTTCTCAAGATTTTAGTCTTGAACTAAATTCAACTAAAACAACTGAAAATATATTTCTTTCTAAAATTAAATATAAAACAAAACATACAGATTCTACAGCGATATATGTTGAATTAAATAGCGTTCAGAAACAACTTAAAATGAACGGATATTTCTTAAGCAGAATAGACAGCGTTGCGCAAGAGGGTAAAAAGTATATTGCTTATTTAAATCTTGATAAGAAGGTAGACTCTGTATTTCTAAAACACAAGAGCATCAGCAACCAGATTTTACAAAAATATAACTTCAAAAATAATTATATTAGAGTACCTATAAATCAATTAGAAGAAATTTTAAATGAAATTTCAACCTCTCAAGAACGCCAGGGAAATGCTTTTTCTAAAATTAAATTAAAAAAATTAAGAATCCATCATAAGATACTATATGCCGAAATTGATATCACTTCTTCTAAAAAAAGAAAAATAGATAAGGTCATATTTAAGGGGTATGAAAATTTTCCAAAATCATTTATAAAAAATTATTTAAATATTGATTCTAAAACCACTTTTAATAAAAAGAAATTGATGGAAATTTCTAAATTATCTAAAGGACTAGATTTTGTTTCTGAAACAAAGCCTCCGGAAACATTATTCACAAAAGATTCTACCTTTATATACGTTTATTTAAAAAAAATACAAGGAAGTAGTTTTGACGGCCTTGTAAACTTTACTTCTCAAGAAAATGGAAAATTACAATTTAATGGATATCTAGACTTAAAATTGAAGAATGTTTTAAATAAAGGAGAACAATTAAATTTATTATGGAATCGTTTCGGAAACGAAAAACAAGAGTTATCAATATCAGTAAACACACCTTATATTTATAACTCTAAATTAAGTCCAGAATTTACATTTTCTATTTATAAACAAGACTCCACTTTTTTAAATACCCATTTAAACGTAAATCTAAAATATCAAATAAAAAATAATGCTAATTTATTCATGTCTTTTGATTCTGAAAATTCCGAAAACAACACAAAAACTAGTTCTGATAATATTAGCACCTACGAAAATTACTTTCTTGGATTTGGGTATGAATATAAAATTTTAAAAAATGATTTTTTTAGGAATGACCTATTTTTTATAAAAATAAATCCATCTTTTGGAAAAAGAAAAACAATTGACAATGCCTCTCAGCAAATTAAAATAGCAACTACCATTGCATATTTGTTAGATTTAAACAGAAAAAACAGCATCTACTTTAGAAACGAAACCGGAATATTGAATTCTACAAACTATTTTGATAATGAATTATATAGAATTGGAGGAAATAATTCTATAAGAGGCTTTAATGAACAGAGCATTTTTGTGAAAAACTATTTATTACAGAATATAGAATTTAGATACCAAACATCTAAAAGTTCTTATATGTATACGATTACAGACCTGGCATTAATTTCTACAACCAACAGTAAAGAAAAACTATACAGCCTTGGCCTTGGCTACTTGTTTAATTCGAATAATTCTCAAATTAACATCTCTACTGCAGTTGGCACGAATACCAAAAATCCGTTAGATTTTAAAAACACACAATTCTTTGTGAATTGGGTAAATTTCTTTTAAAAGAAAAAAACTTCTTTACTTTTTTTTACTAAAAAACCTTAGTAAAAAAAAATTACCCTTAATTAAGTCCACTTTGGCAAGACCTTCCAAATATTTAAAATACTATTAATTTATATTAAATAGATAAACAACTAATAAATTGTCTATTCTGAACCTAAAAAAAATTTAAAATCAAATACATCCATACCTGGTTATTTCACAATAACAATTAAATTTTTGATCTAAATCAAATAAATAATAAAAACAAAGTTTAGAGGAATTTTAGCGATGCTTCTGACGCTTCTTGTGCACATAAACTTTGCATTAGAAAAAACAGCTTCCGGAACAATCTAAGACAGTAGTGAAACCCTACCTATATTATTTGCCCTTGTAAAAGCCATATCAATAGGAAGACAAACTGAATTAAATGGTAAATAATCACTTAAAACTAAATAAGGGATTGAAAACTTTATGAGTTTATAAAGTTTAAGAAGTTTAAGAAGTTTAAGAAGTTTAAGAAAAATTAGACATATATACTTATACTGCAATACATACAAATTCAACTTTAAGCAAAATTTCTCATAAAAAGTGGATAGCTTTATATTTAATCGGACCAGAAACTTCGGATAAGTGGAGAATACAAAAATCCTGTAAACAAAGCAACAATTCATGCCGATCAAGGGGTAGATGATTTGCACACCGACTTATGATGGAATAAAAATTTGATTTTCGCTAAACCCACTGTTTTATATTAAAGACTATGATTTAACACATCAAAATAAAATCAATACACAAAAAATAACGAGAGAGATAGATAAAGACA
Organism: uncultured Polaribacter sp.; assembly: GCA_913061165.1. Classification (GTDB taxonomy): domain Bacteria; phylum Bacteroidota; class Bacteroidia; order Flavobacteriales; family Flavobacteriaceae; genus Polaribacter. The sequence goes on along the minus strand of CAJXTJ010000008.1, from coordinate 294 downwards.
AAAAAAATGCCAAAATAACTCCACTATCTCAATAAAGCACAAACAATCTAAAAACAACAATGTTTACCTATTATTTCGAATACTTAAACGTTTTCTACTTATTTCTAAAACAATAACAGATTTACTGTAATAAAAATATACCATTACTGCATTACACCCACTATACATGGTAATTACTAGTGGGTGACGGTCGAATTCTAAGTGAAATCTCGTGACTCGAATTACATTATTAATAAAAAAATCCTGTTTTAATTAATATTTTTTAATAAAAACATAAATATCTGTCTCTTATAC
>CAJXTJ010000007.1 GCA_913061165.1 uncultured Polaribacter sp. | reverse complement strand
ATACTAATCTTAATTTTTGTCTCTTTTTTTGTTAGCTCATGCAACACCAAATCAAATCAAAAAGTAACTCAGCATTTTTCTTCTGAAGAAAGAATAGATTCTACAAATATCAAAAGTTTGTTTAACAGCGTATTAAAAGAGGGTAAATCCTATGAATGGTTAAGAGATTTAACTCAGAATATTGGCGGTAGATTATCAGGTTCACCAGAGGCGGCTAAAGCTGTTGTTTGGGGAGAAAAATTAATGAATACAATTGGTTTAGACTCTGTTTGGCTTCAGCCCGTAATAGTGCCACATTGGGTGCGGGGAGAAAAAGAAATTGCAAGGTATACTACAAACGGAATACAAAAAAACGTACCAATTTGTGCTTTGGGTTTTTCTGTAGCAACACCTAAAACAGGCGTTATAGCTGAAGTTATAGAAATAAAATCTCTAGAAGAAGCACAAGCTCTAGGTAAAAAAATGAAAGGCAAAATTGTATTCTTCAACAGGTCTTTTGATAACACTTTAATTAATACATTTAGTGCTTACGGAGGTTGTGTAGATCAAAGAGTGCAAGGTGCTGCGATTTGTGGGGCATTTGGAGCTAAAGGTGTAATTGTACGCTCTATGACTAATTCTGTTGATGATTTTCCACATACAGGAACCATGACGTATAATGATTTACCAAAAAAGCAATACATTCCTGCTGCCGCAATTAGCAGTAAGGCAGCAAATATACTAAGTGCAGATTTAAAGAAAAATCCAACTTTAAAATTCTACTTTAAACAAGACTGTAAAACGCTTCAAGACGCACCTTCTTTTAATGTTGTTGGTGAAATTAGAGGAATAGAGACGCCAGAAAATATTTTTGTTGTTGGTGGTCATTTAGACTCCTGGGATTTAGGGGAAGGAGCTCATGATGATGGCACAGGTATTGTGCAATCTTTAGAAGTTGCTTATTTATTTAAAAAAAATAATATTAGACCAAAAAACACCATTCGAATTGTCTTTTTTATGAATGAAGAAAACGGAACACGTGGCGCAAAGAAATATGCAGAATTGGCAAAACTTAATAAAGAAAATCATATTGGTGGTTTAGAATCTGACGCTGGCGGACATACACCAAGAGGCTTTTCTATTCAAGCAAATGCATCGAATACAAAATTATTACAAAGTTGGAAAAAACTTTTATCTCCTTACGGCTTGCATGATTTAAAAGCAGGCGGTTCTGGTGCAGATATCGCTCCTTTAAAAGGAGAAGATGTAACCTTAGTTGGCTACAGACCAGATAGCCAGCGTTATTTTGATTACCATCATACAAGCAGAGATACTTTCGATAAAGTTAACAAACGTGAGCTAGAATTAGGAAGTGCGTCTATAGCAAGTATTGTGTATTTAATGGATAAATACTTATATAATAACGTTTCAGTAAAACCATAAACACCATGCAAACCACTGTACTTTTTTTAAGAATTCTATTTGGAATCCTTTTTTGTTTTGCAGGAATTATGCACATCATTAGACCGAATTTCTTCAAGAATTTTATTCCTGATTTTTTACCAAAGCTAGCCATAAATTATTTTTTTGGTTTACTAGAATTTCTTTTAGGTCTGGGTGTTTTTTTCGACACAACCCTAAAAATTGCAGCAATAGGAATCTTTATTTTACTGCTTATTTTTCTACCCATTCATATTTGGGATGCAACGAAGGTTAGGCCAGCTATTGGTTCTAAAAAAATAGCTTTTATTCGAATTCCGTTGCAATTTGTATTGATGTATTGCACTTATATTATATATATAAACTCCTAAATTAAAGACTCAAAAAAATGAAAAAAAACCTTTTACTCCTCCTTACTATACTCACTCTTATTTCATGTAGTAAAGAAAAAGTAGATTTAATTGTAATCAATTCAAATACCTATACGGTAAATACTAGTTTTGATAAAGCAGAAGCTTTTGCCATTAAAGATGGAGTATTTATAGCTGTTGGAAAAAATGAAGAAATTACAGGCAGGTATCAATCTGATACAATTGTAGATGCAGAAAATAAAACCATAGTTCCTGGATTGATAGATGCACATTGTCATTTTTATAGAATGGGCTTGCAGCAGCAAAAAGTTTCTTTAGAAGGCACTAAAAGTTATGATGATGTATTAGAGAAGCTTGTCGCTTTTCAAAAAGAAAAAAATAACACTTTTATTACCGGGCGCGGTTGGGATCAAAACGATTGGGAGCTAAAAGAATTTCCAACTAAAGAAAAGCTAGATGCTTTATTTCCTAAAATTCCTGTAGCTGTTGGTAGAGTTGATGGACATGCTTTATTAGTAAATCAAGTAGCAATTAATATGGCTGGGATTACAAAAAATACAAAGGTCTCTGGTGGAGAAATTATTTTAAAAAATGGCAAACTCACTGGTGTTTTAATTGATGCAGCTATGGACTTTATTAAATTTCCAAAGACCTCAAATAAAGAAGCAATTCAAGGTTTATTAGATGCTCAAAAAATAGCTTTTTCATACGGATTGACAACCGTTGACGATGCAGGATTAGACAGAAAGACCATAGAGCTAATAGATAGTCTACAAAAAGCTAAAAGTTTAAAAATACGTGTATACGCAATGGTCTCTGGAGACAAACAAGCACAAATTGATTACTATATAAAAAAAGGAATTGTAAAAACAGACAAGTTAAATGTGCGTTCTTTTAAAATTTATGGAGATGGAGCTTTAGGTTCTAGAGGTGCTGCAATGCGTACTTCATATTCAGATAGAGAAAATCATTTTGGAGCCTTAATTTATCCGCCAGAAAGATATCAAGAAATTGCAAAACAAATAGCAGCTTCAGACTATCAAATGAATACACATGCCATCGGAGATTCTACAAATAGCTGGATGTTAAAAACCTACAAGGAAGTATTAAAAGACCGTAAGAATAGGCGCTGGAGAATTGAACATGCGCAAATAATTTCTGAAGAAGATTTTAATCATTTTGATAATATTCTACCTTCGGTGCAACCAACACACGCAACTTCAGACATGTATTGGGCAGGAGACCGCGTTGGAGCAAAAAGAATGAAGGGTGCCTACGCATTCAAAAAACTATTAAACACCTATGGAAAAATTGCTCTAGGCACAGATTTTCCTGTAGAACAGGTAAATCCGTTTTTAACTTTTTACGCGGCAACTATTAGAAAAGATTCAGACAATTACCCGAAAAATGGGTTTCAAATAGAGAATGCATTAACAAGAGAAGAGACGTTAAAAGGAATGACTATTTGGGCTGCATACTCAAATTTTGAAGAAGATGAAAAAGGAAGCATCGAAGTTGGTAAATTTGCAGACTTTGTTCTTTTGAATCAAGATATAATGAAAGTTGAAGGAAGTGAAATTCCTAAAACGAATGCTATATCAACTTATTTAAACGGAGAAAAGGTTTATTAAAATAATCAGAGTATATTCGCCTAAAATCTTAAAAAACACAAAATGAAATCTTACGCATACCTTATTCTTTCGCTTCTTATTTTTACTTCGTGCGGCAAGGACAATGACTTTGAACCTCAGACAGAAGAAGATATTATTGCGTACATAGAGGCGAATGATTTAGATGCAACTAGAACTAATTCTGGATTATATTACGTAATTGATAATGGTGGTTCTGGAGCAAGACCTACAAGCTCTTCTAACGTTACAGTTGCTTACAAAGGATACTTTCTAGATGGAAATACTTTTGACCAAAGTGGTGATGCTGGTATTTCTTTTGGATTAAACCAGGTAATCCCGGGATGGACAGAAGGAATTCAACTTTTTAAAGAAGGTGGAGAAGGAATGTTATTAATTCCTTATAATTTAGGATATGGAATTAACGGACGTTCTAGCATTCCAGGTGGAGCAGTATTGATTTTTGATATACATCTAATTAGCGTGAACTAAGCAATTTTAGAATTTATAAAAAAGGCGAAACTTAATAAGTTTCGCCTTTTTTAATTTAAGAAATAATTGGTTTTATAAAATCATCTATTTTCCCTATTCCATTAGTTCCTAAATGCTTTATAAAAGCAGAGCCTACAATGGCTCCGTTTGCATATGAACAAGCAGTATTAAAAGCAGTTTTATCAGAGATACCAAAACCTATAATTAATTTACTTTGCAAATTCATTGCACGTATTCTCTCGAAATAACCAATTTGATTACTAGAAATTTCTCCTTTTGCACCGGTAATGGATGCAGATGCAACTACATAAATAAATGCCTTAGAATAGGAATCTATCTTTCTAATTCGATCTTCTGATGTATGAGGTGTTATTAAAAAAATGTTTGTAAGTCCATATTTATCAAAGAGTTGTCTATAGTGGTTTTCAAACTCTACCATAGGTAAATCTGGAAGAATTACAGTATCTATACCGCAATCTACGCACGCTTGACAGAATTTATCTTCACCATATTTCAATAACTGATTCAAATAGCCCATTGCTATTAACGGAGTCTTATTTGTTTCTTTAATCGTTTTTAATTGCTCAAAAATAACATCTAAATTAATCCCATTTTCTAAAGCTTTATGACTACTTTCTTGAATAGTCGGCCCGTCTGCCAAAGGGTCTGAGTAAGGCAAACCAACTTCTATAAAATCTACACCACTCTCTCCTAATGCTAAAATTACATTGGTGGTATCTTCTAAATTAGGATACCCACAAGTAAAATAAATAGACAATACATTTTTATCTTTTTTTTGAAATAATTCTTGAATCAAATTCATATTGCTACTTTTAATTGTGCTGTTATTTCTTGCTCAATTGCACTCCATAAATTAATTCTTAATTGCAGTGCTCTTTTCCCAGTTTCTAAAACTTCTTCCCATTTTAGTGCATCATTACCACATAATTCTTCAATCATTCTTAAAGACAAAGGGCCATGTTCATCACCATCCAACTCAATATGCCTATTTAAATAGTAGTTAAAACTATCATACGATTTATTGTTTTCAAGGGTAGCTTTGTCAATAATATTGATAAACATATCTGGTATTACATCTTCTCTTCCAAAAGTAAAGGAAGCAGCAATTAAATGTGTTTTATCTGTTTTTATAGTATCAAACGTAAAGCTTAAAAACTCTTTTACTGCATTTGGTACTTCTAAACTTTCTAATGCTTTTCCTACAGAGACATTGGATTGTAAAGTTTCCAAAAAATTATTCATTTTACTTGGATCTGCCTGCACTTCAGCCATTGCATCTAAATACATTTCATAATGACTTTTAACCACGCCGTGTGCATCATGGTCACTTTCTTCAGCTACCACAATCTCATTAATAAAACGTGCTAATTCTGCATTCTTAACAGGCATCCAAGGGATTGAAACACATGTTAGATTAATCTGTATTGCTTTTAAAAGCGACATAAAATCCCATACTGCAAAAACATGCAGCGACATAAATGTCTGTACATCTTCTAAAGTATTGAGTCTCTTATATAGAGAATGATTTTTTAATTGATTTCTTAAGTCTGTTAACTCCTTTTCAATGTGTACTATATTACTATTCATCTTTCTTTATGCTTCTAAATATTTTGTATAAATCTCTAAATCTTTGTCTCCTCTACCTGATAAATTCACAACAACAACCTGATCTTTTCTAAACGTAATTTTATCTAAAACGGCCAAAGCGTGCGCTGTTTCTAAAGCTGGAATAATTCCTTCTATCTTCGTCAATTCAAAAGCGGCATCTAACGCTTCTTGATCTGTAGCGCTCATAAATTTTGCTCTACCACTTTCATATAAAAAAGCATGTAAAGGACCAACTCCTGGATAATCTAAACCTGCAGATATCGAATAAGGCTCTACAATTTGCCCATATTCATCTTGCATTAATATCGTCTTGCTTCCATGAATAATACCAACCTGCCCTAATTGAGAAGTTGCAGCACTCTCACCAGAATGCACTCCCAAACCTGCTGCTTCAACAGCAATTAACTCTACATTTTCATCATCTAAATAGTGATAAAAAGCACCAGCAGCGTTAGAACCTCCCCCAACACAAGCAATAATTGTATCTGGATTTTCTTTTCCTGTCTTCTCCTTTAATTGCCATTTCATTTCTTCTGAAATAATAGCTTGTAAACGCGCTACCATATCTGGGTGTGGTGCAGGACCAACAACAGAACCAATTAAATAAAAAGTTTCTGGATGCTGAATCCAATAACGAATTGCTTCGTTTGTTGCATCTTTTAGTGTTTTAGAACCACTGGTTGCAGGCACTACTTTTGCTCCTAACATTTTCATTCTAGTAACATTTGGTGCCTGACGTACGATGTCTTTTTCGCCCATAAAAACGGTGCATTCTAATCCCATTAATGCACAAACTGTAGCAGTTGCAACACCGTGCTGCCCAGCACCTGTTTCAGCAATAATTTTAGTTTTACCTAACTTCTTTGCAATTAAAATCTGACCAACAGTATTGTTAATTTTATGCGCACCGGTATGACATAGATCTTCACGTTTTAAATACACATGCGCACCGTATTTTTCTGACAATCTTTTTGCCAGATACAAAGGTGTAGGTCTGCCAACATATTCTTTTAAGAGCTCTTTATATTCTGTTTGAAATTCTGAAGATTCGATAATTTGAATATAATTATCTGCTAATTCTTGCACATTTGGATGCAACAATTCTGGAATAAATGCACCTCCAAATTGTCCGAAATATCCGTTTTTGTCTGGGTGAAATTTTGATTTCATATCTTTATTTTGTGTAATCATATGCTTGTTAATTCGTTGCAATATTTCAACAATTAAACCTTTAAATCTTGTATAAACTTCTTTAATTCTTCTGTTTTCTTCCTTCCTGGTATACTTTCAAATTTACTATTTACATCTAATGCATGCAGTGGTAATTCTGAATTAATTATTTCATGAATTCCTTCAACATCCTCTAGACCAATTCCTCCACTTAAAAAGAAAGGCTTTTCAAACGGATAATTCTCTAATACTTTCCAATCAAACTTCGTTCCGTTCCCTCCTCTTTCTTCTCCTTTCGTATCGAATAAAAAGAAGTCCACAAGGTCTATATATGGTTTTAAAACATCAAAATCAAATGCATTTTTAATTCCGAAAACCTTGATAATTTCAACATTCTTCTCAGAAATAAAATGTTGATTTTTTTTCTTTTTTATGTGCTTATTCTCTTCGATAAATAAAGCCCTTCGCGCTTCTAATTGATTTTGTAATGTTAACACATAGGCTGCAGATTCATCGCCATGCAATTGAATCGCTTCTAAGCGATATTCTTCAACCATAGAGATTACAATCTCAAGCATTTCATTCACAAAAACACCTGTCTTTTTAATTGACTTTGGAAGTTCTGGAATGATTCCTTCAAAATTTCTTTTCGATTTTTCGTAGAAAATAAAACCCAAATAATCTGGCTGCAATGCTGCAACTTGTTGGATGTTTTCTACGTATTTCATTCCGCAAACCTTTAGTTTCATAACTATCTTATTTGACTAATAAATTCTAGACAAGCCTCACCAGGGTTCTCTTGTTTCATAAAGGTTTCTCCTATTAAAAACCCTTGAAAACCATATTCTTTTAGACCCATAATAATTTTGGGGTCTGAAATTCCACTTTCAGAAATCTTTAAACTACTGTCAGGAATTTGGTTTGATAATTTAATAGAATTCTCTAAATCAACTTCAAAAGTATTTAAATTTCGATTGTTAATTCCAATGATTTTATTATCTAAATCATTAATTTTATCTAAGTCTTCTTGTGTATGCACTTCATATAGCACTTCCAATCCTAAATCTGTTGCTAAGTTTCCATAGTTTTTTAATTCTTCAGAAGTTAAACAAGCAGCAATTAATAATATCACATCTGCACCAATGGCTTTTGCCTCTACGATTTGAAATCCGTCTACAATGAAATCTTTTCTTAAGATTGGTTTTTGTTGATTGATAACTCTTGCTTCCATCAAATCTGCCATCGATCCTCCAAAAAAGGAAGTATCTGTTAAAATTGATTGTGCAGCAACATTTGCATCTAAATATCCGTTAGTTACATCTGCAATCGTTGCAGTATCATTAATTATTCCTTTAGAAGGAGATTGGCGTTTAAACTCGGCAATAATACCTGTTGAACCAACTTCTAATAAAGATTTTTTTAATGAGAAAACTTCTCTTCCAAAATTTGGACTTTCAACTAATTTCTTAATGTGTACCTCTGCCTTAATCTTAGCAATTTCTGTCTTCTTAAACGCTATTATTTTATCTAAAATGGTCATTTTATGACTTTTTATTATTAATTATTTTATTTCTATGTTTTAAAAAAAAGTAAACGATGAGTCCTACAATGAGTCCTATTACCGTATCTCTTAAAACATTCGTTGTTTGAATACCAACTGCGGCTCCCATTAATAAAAAGGCAGGTATAATTGAGATTAAACTATTTTTCTTTTTTATCATTTTAAATACTCAGTAATTTCTCTAATGTTTGTTTTGCTTTCAGACCAAAAAGTGAATCTTTAGCTTCACTAAAAGCAGTTTCGAAACTCTTTGCTTCATCTACAATTTTTAAAGCGAAAGCGGCATTTGTTAGCACAACATTATTTTGAGCTTCCGTTCCGTTTCCTTCTAAAATAGACTTGAAAATCTTAGCGGCGTCTGCTATAGAGTTTCCACCAAATATTTCTGATTGCTGAATTCTCTTTTGACCTAAATCTTCTGGGTTTATAATTTGTTCTCCTTTTTTAGTAAAAAATTTAAATCCGCTTGTTAACGAGATTTCATCATAACCATCTAAAGCATGCACGATACCGTAATTGACACTTTCTTCTTGCAAAATATAATTATACAAACGTGCAATTTCTAAATTGAAAGTTCCAAGCATATGATTCTTAGGAGAACTCGGGTTTACCAAAGGGCCAAGCATGTTAAAAAAAGTTTTTAAAGCCAATGCTTTTCTCGTTGGGCCAACTGCTTTCATTGCTGGATGAAATTTTGGAGCATGTAAAAAACAAATATTTGCTTTCTCTAAATGTTCTCTCAGTACACTTTCTTTATTTGTGAAATTATATCCAAAACTTTCTAACATATCTGAAGAACCAGATTGCGAAGACACAGAGTAATTACCATGTTTTGCTACTTTTTGTCCTGTTCCTGCTACAATAAAAGAAGTTAGTGTTGAGATATTAAAAGTATTTTTTCCATCTCCACCAGTCCCAACAATATCAATAGTATTGTAATCTGATAAATCTACTTTTATAGACAATTCTTTCAATGCATTTCTAAAACCAGAAAGTTCGTCTGCTGTAATAGGACGCATCATAAAGACCGTCATAAATGAAGCCAAATGAGCAGCATTGTATTGTTCTGATGCAATGTCTTTTAAGACCTGTGTTGCTTCAGATTTAGACAATCTCTCGTGCTTATATAATTTATTTAAAATTGCTTTCATTTGAATTAAATTCTAAAAATTTGAAAGTAATGAGGAGCTAATACAAAGTTATTGCTAAACTTTATAAACTCCTTACTTTATTACTTTTTAACACTATTTATAAAGTTTCTCAATAACTGCTCTCCAACATCTGTTAAAATAGATTCTGGATGAAACTGAACTGCCGAAATTGGAAATATTTTATGCTGAATTGCTTGAATCAAACCATCTTCATCTCTCGCTGTAACCTGAATTTCTTCGGGAAACCCTTCATCTGTAGCCGCCCAAGAATGGTAACGTGCTGCTAAAAACGTTTCTGGAACATCTTTAAAAATAACAGCATCTTTATCTGTAATACGCATTTCTGTTGCCACTCCGTGAAACACATCTTCTAAGTTTATGATGGTTCCGCCAAAAACTTCTGTAATTGCTTGCAAACCCAAACACACTCCGAAAATTGGTTTAATACCTGCATATCTTTTAATTACGTCCTTTAAGATTCCTGCTTCATCTGGTATGCCAGGTCCTGGAGACAGCATAATCACATCATAATTTCCTACGGCTTCAATACTTATTTCATCGTTTCTAAAAACTACAGGAAAATTCCCTGTAATTTTCTCCACCATATGGACTAAATTGTAGGTAAAGGAATCGTAATTGTCTAAAATTAATATTTTCATTTTAAAAGTTTTTGGCTTTTGATTCTTCGTTTTTAGCGAAATGCTAACTGCGAAAAACAAAAAGCTATTTTTTAAATATCCTCAGCTAAAAACAACGCTTTCTTTAATGCTGCTAGCTTATTATTTACTTCTTGTAATTCTTTTGCTTCGTCTGAATGAATCACTATTCCTGCACCAGCCTGCGAATACAATACATTATTTTTACTTACAAAAGAGCGAATGGCAATTGCCAAATTAACAGAGCCATCTAAACCAATAATACCAACTGCACCTCCATAAAAACCACGTGTCTGATTTTCATATTTATTAATCAGTTCCATTGCCTTATATTTTGGAGCACCACTTAAGGTTCCTGCCGGAAACGTATCTCCAACAATTTCAATCGGATTGCCTTTAATTTTTCCTCGAACAGTAGAAACTAAATGAATTACGTGACTAAAATATTGCACTTCTTTAAATACCTCCACAGTCACATTATCTGCATGCTTGCTTAAATCATTACGCGCCAAATCTACCAACATTACATGTTCTGCAGTTTCCTTTTTATCTTCAGATAATTTCTTACCTAATTTTAGATCTTCTGCCATATCACCCGTTCTTCTAAACGTACCAGCAATTGGATTAATCGTTGCTTTACCTTCTGAAATTTTAATCTGTGCTTCTGGTGAAGACCCCATTAACTTGAAACTTCCATAATCAAAATAAAACAAATAAGGTGAAGGATTAATAGAACGCAACGCTCTATATACATTAAACTCGTCTCCCTTAAATTCTTGCTGGAATTGGCGTGATAAGACCAATTGAAAAACATCACCTCTTTTACAATGTGATTTTGCTTTCCGTACATATTCTTTAAATTCTTCTCCTGTAACATTTGAAGTCTCCTCTCCTACGATTTCGAATTTCTGAGTATTAAACGCTTGAGCATCTATAATGGTTTGCACTTCTTTAATACGAGATTCTGTGCCCTCTTCTATGTTTTCTATCAATGTCATTTCATCATTAAAATGATTAATAGCAATAATAAATCTATAGAAACTATATTGCATTTCTGGAATGGCAGAGGGTGCTTTCTTATTTGTAAATTTTATGTTTTCGAAATACTGAACGGAATCGAACGTTGTATACCCATACAAACCATTAAAGGATTTTAATTCTGCTGGGCAATCTAATGCTATAGAATTCGTGAATTTATCAAATAATTGATAAAAGTTTTTATCAATTGGTTGGCTATCAATTTGGGTTCCTTTATGCGAAACTGTAAACTGATAATCGTCTACTTTCATACGCACTATTGGTTCAATAGCAATAAAAGAAAAGCTCTCTTCTTTACTGTGATAATCTGAACTTTCTAGTAAAAGCGTGTTAGCATATTGGTCTCTAAACCGCAAATACAAGCCCACAGGCGTTATAGTGTCTGCAATTTTTGTTTTATGAATTGTTTTGAAATGTATATTCTTCATTTTATAGAATTGAAAAAGGCTTATCGTGAGATAAGCCTTTTTTATATTTTAAATATAGGATTAGTTCTCACTTATGAATTAAGAGAGTTCCACCACCATGTATTTTTTGTTGTTATACTCATACTGGAACAAAAATAGGTTAGATTTTTAAATTATACAACCTTTATACTAGATTATTTATGATACTTCTGTTTCAGGTATTTAAATTTATTTTCGAAGAATGCGAACATTCATTTCTTCTACCTTTTTATCCGACAAAATTGAAGGCGCATTGAATAATAAATCTTCTGACGAACCTGTTTTCGGAAACGCCATTACCTCTCTAATAGATGCTTTCTTTTCTAAAATCATCATTAAGCGGTCAACACCCCATGCAATTCCACCGTGCGGCGGTGCACCATATTGAAACGCTTTATGCATAGTGCCAACACTTTTCATCATCTCTTCTTTATTATACCCCATATTTTTATAGGTTGCTTCTAGAATTTCTGATTTATGTGCACGCACAGAACCTCCACCAATTTCAAAACCGTTTAAGATTAAATCGTATTGCTGGGCTATAATAGTTCCGATCGCTTCTTCTTCTCCCTTCATGTGCTTTTCTAAGTCGTAGATTGCTGGCATAGAAAAAGGATTGTGCGTAAATGTCCATCTGCCTTCCTCTGTTTTTTCAAACATCGGGAAGTCAACAACCCAAGCAGGTCTTAACTCTTTGGGGTTGATTAACTTTAAAATACGTCCCATTTCTTGACGAACCGCATCTAATGCCTTATTTGCTGTTGCATAATCAGCCGCAGAGAAAAACACAATATCTCCAAGCTGGGAATTTGTAGCTTTTATAATGTTTGCTGCGATCTCTTCGCCTAAAAACTTAATAATTGGCGATTGTAAATCGTTTTCATTCACGATGATGTATGCCAATCCGCCCAATCCGTTTTGCTGCGCAATTGCTGTTAGGTTTTCAATTTGCCCTTTAGACATTCTTTTATTTCCTTGCTCTTTTGCAGAAACCTTAATACATTTTACAATGCCACCTGCATCGATTGGTTTGCTAAAAACTTGAAAAGTTGTATCCTTAACAATGTCTGTAATGTCTTGCATTTGCAATCCATAACGTAAATCCGGTCTATCACAACCGTATTTATCCATGGCATTTTTATAAGTAATTACTTCGAATGGATATAAAATCCATTTTTTACCATAGATTTTTCGTACCACTTCATTAAACATTTTGGTATTTAAATCAATGATTTGTTGCATACTCGCGTACGCCATTTCAATATCTAACTGTGTAAATTCTGGCTGACGGTCTCCACGAGAATCTTCATCTCTAAAACAACGCGCAATTTGGAAATATTTTTCAAATCCGCCCACCATTAACATCTGCTTAAATTGCTGAGGTGCTTGTGGTAATGTATAAAAAGAACCAGCCTGTTTTCTTGTTGGTACAATAAATTCTCTTGCTCCTTCGTCTGTTCCAGCAGTTAAAATAGGCGTTTCGATTTCTAAAAATTCCTCTTCATCTAAGATATCACGTAGTAGTTTTATGACTTTATGTCTGTTTACAATTGCGCGCCGAACCTCATCATTTCTATGGTCTAAAAACTTGTATTCAAAACGGACTTTCTCATTACTTTTAAAAGCTCTTTTAATTTCAAAAGGTAAGGTTTTAGATAGGTTTAAAATCTCTAAGTCAGAAGTTTCTAATTCTAATTTACCGGTTCTTAAACCCGCATTATAGTCGTCTTCTCTTCTTTGCACTACAGTTCCTGTAACCGCAATGACAGATTCTGGCTTTAACTTTACTAACTCGTCCAAATTAGGAAATGATTGGCTACTTAAACGCACTTGAAAAATCTGTGTACTTGAATCTCTTAAATCGATAAACATCAATTCTCCGTGATCTCTAACACTAGAAACCCAACCAGATAAAGTTACTTTTTCTGTGATGGATGCTTCTGATAATTCAGATATTTTATGTGTTCTATATTCTTCTTTGATAATAACTGGCTGCTGACTTTTAGCAATTGGTTCTTGGCTTTTCTCTTTTAGTTGTTCGCTATTCGCTACTAGCTTTTCGCTAACTACTATTGTCGAATCGCTAATAGCTCCTTTTTCGCTAATCGCTTTTATAACACCCTCACGAATTACTTTCCCTGACGCTCCTTTTCCAATAATAGCAATAACTTTACCAACAAGAATTCCTGCCTTTCCTTGATTTCCCTTTTTAATATCATTTGAAATTGCTTCATTTTTAAAGATTACTGTTGCAATTGCAGCTGTAATTTTATCCTGAGAAATCGTATTTTCATCAAAGTACTTTTTGTAATCGAAAGTAGGTTCTTTTAAATACGATGTAATTGCATTTTGAACCAAAACAGACGTGATTTTATCTGCTTTAAATAACTGAAAAATAGCAATTAAATCTGCTACATTATGAATGTTTTGATATCCACCTGCATCCATATTATTTACCAATGTTTTTGCAACAAAAGAGGCATCCTGGATAACATTATTAATCGCCATAAATATTTTAGAACGAATGGCATCTGCGGTAAAAAACTTTGCATCTTGTGGCAAAACACCTCCTTTAATTAATACCGTTTCTACTGCATAAGGCAATGCACTTGCATCAATATTTATACTTTCTACAATGTCTTTTATAGAAACAAAAGGTAAGTCTGGCTCAGAGATAAAACGATAGTCTGCTTCAAACTCTTTTGTTCGCATGGTTTTAGTTTGCTTTAAGTCTGCATCCCATAAAACTGTAGTTTGTTCTGGCCTAAATTCTTTGTGCGTTGTAAAGTAGTTTAATTGCTTCTCAATTTCTTCCATTAGCGCTTCTACCATAAATTTAAAAGAATTTAAATTTTTGATTTCTGTTCTTGGATTTAAAACTACTTCACCAATCTTTCTCAACGAAACAGAAACATCAGATTTAAACTCTCCTTTTTCTAAATTTGCTTCAGAAATACCTAAATTCTGAACAATTCTTTGAATGTACTGGGCATAGGTAGCAGCATCCTCTATGTTCCGAATACAAGGATCTGTAACAATTTCAATTAAAGGTACACCTGCTTTATTAAAATCTACTAGAGAAATTTTCTTCTCATGTATTAATTTAGCCGCATCTTCTTCAATATGTGTTTGCGTTAATGAAACCGTAAATTGAGAACCGTCATTTCTATAACAACAAACTTCACCATCTGGAATTACAGGATTGTGAAACTGTGTAATTTGTATATTTTTAGGATTGTCTGGATATTCATAATGTTTACGATCCCAAGAAGTAATCTCGTTTGAAAAAGAAGAATTCACGGCTTTTCCAAAATAAATCGCTTTTGTAATTGCTTCTTTATTAATGGCCGGTAAAACGCCCATTTGTCCTGTACAAACAGCACAGATATTTTCATTCGGAACTTCTGATTCTAAATTCGGACAAGAACAAAATAGTTTAGATTTTGTATTTAAACGAACGTGTGTTTCTAACCCAATAATCAATTCTAAATCGTGGGCTTTTAAAACCTCCTGTATTTTCGCTAATTCCATTATAAAATTTCGTTTAAAAAGTTAGCGAATTGTAAAACTTCCGCATCTTTTTTCTTGTCTGCTGTAATTTGTAAGCCTGTAGAAGTTCCTTTTGGTATTGTTAACGCTGGCAAACCTCCCAAACTAAAACCAACCGTATATGCATCTGACAAGTACATTGCCAAAGGGTCTTGCAAACTCTCTCCTATTTTTGGAGGAATCGCTGGAGTTACTGGAGATAAAACAATATCTACATCCTTGAAATCTTCTGTAAATCTTGCCGATATTTGATTTCTTAAATTCTGTGCTTTTAAATAAATTTCATCTGAAAAACCTTGCGATAAAACTTGATTTCCACCAACAACTCTTCTTTTTGTTTCTTCTGAAAAATTTTCTGATCTCGTAATTGAATAGGTATCTTTTAAATTAACTCCTTCTATTCTTGCGCCGTAATTTGTGCCGTCTAAACGAGATAAATTTGAAGCAGTTTCTGCCATTGCCAGCGTATAATAGGTAGAAACTAAAATATCAGCATCAAAAAAGTCTAATGCTTTTACTGCGATTCCTTTCGCTTTTATTTTTTCTAAGGTTGCTAAAAAATCTGCTTTTATTTTGGTGCTTATTGCATCACTTTCGATGAAGTTTTTATAATAACCAACTGTTTTTATTCCAGAGGATTTCAAATCTGCTGAAACCGCTTCAGAAACATAACTCGTTTGATCTCTTGGATCTTTTCCACTCATCACGTTTAAGACAATTCGCACATCTTCAAGAGACTTTGCAATAGGCCCAACGCAATCTGTAGAAGAAGCGTACGCCATTAAGCCATATCTAGAAATTCTACCGTAGGTGGGTTTAAATCCGTAAATTTTATTATACCCTGCCGGCTGACGAATAGAACCACCCGTATCTCCACCAATTGAAAAAACCGTATTGTCTTTTGCAACATTTACAGCAGAACCTCCACTAGAACCGCCAGCAACTAAATCTGGATTTACAGCATTTTTTACGGCTCCGAAAATGGTGTTTTCTGATGAAGAACCGTGCCCAAAAGAATCACAATTTTCTTTTACCAAAGGAATTGCACCTGCATCTAATAGTTTCTGAATAGCAGTTGCGGTATACGCTGCTTTATATTTTTTTAACAAGTCTGAACTAGCAGTAGTATACGTTCCTTGCAACATGTACACATCTTTAATTCCAAACGGAATTCCTTCTAACAAACCAATTTCTTGTCCGTTTTCTATTTTAGCATCTACTTTTTTAGCTGAAGCCAAAGCGGAATCTTCCAATAAAGAATTTACAGAGTTGTGTGTATTTTGTTTTAATAAATTTAATTTTTCTTGCACCAAACTCATACAAGATATTTCTTTGTTCACCAGTTGCTGATGAATTTTATGTATTTGCGACTCCATATTAATCTTCTATCACTTTAGCAACTACTAAAAAACCATTTTTCTCTCTTGGAAAGTTCTCTTTTATAATTTGCTTTTCAATTGCAGAACTCTCAACTACCTCATCTGGTCTTAAATCATCTAAAGACAAAACATTCGCAAGAACTGTATTTAGAGCAGTATTCTTATTTGCGTTTTTAATTACATCAAATAATTGGTTTACCGAATCAGATGGCTTCGCTCCTTTAATACTAGACAAAATGTCTACCGTCATTATTTTACTCATGTCTTTAATTTTTGATTCAAAAAAAAGCCTTCCAAATTTTGGAAGGCTTTTTATATATTTAAACAACAACCTTCCGTCCTATAAATTAGGATTATTAAAATTACGATTGTTATTGTTGATTCTCATTATAAATAGATTACGAGCAAATATATATAGAAAAAATGGTTCAAAAACCTCTTTTCTATGATTTTATATAACCTTTGAATTATCTACAAAATATTGATAATTAATTAGTAATAAAACAAAATAAACTCATAATCATATCTATTCAACAATATAAGTGAATCTAAAAATTATGAATTATTAATTATTTATGCACTCAATAAGAGATAACTAGTATTCTTTTAACCAATTTCATGAAACTTAATGTCAGAAATAAAAGATTTAAGACCTTAAAAAGTAATTCTTATTTTAGATTGAATTAAAAAGTATTTAAATTGACTTTAAAGATGTTTTTAGACGTTTTAAAGCATTTTTAAGAAATTAACAAATGTTAATAGTTTTAGACCAAAATAACTAAAAAGCTTTTAAATGGATTTTAAAAATTGTAAATTTGAGTCTGAAAAATCTGTTTTACAAATCCGATTTTTATCAACCTAAAAACTAATAACCCACTTTATATAATGAGCGAAGAGAAAAAAAATAATTATGATGCTTCCAGTATTCAGGCATTAGAAGGAATGGAGCATGTAAGAATGCGTCCTTCAATGTATATTGGAGATGTTGGTGTGCGTGGTTTACACCATTTAGTATACGAAGTTGTAGACAATTCTATTGATGAAGCAATGGGTGGTTATTGTGATACTATTGATGTTACAATAAATGAAGACAATTCTGTAACAACCAAAGATAACGGTCGTGGAATTCCTGTTGGAATGCACGAAAAAGAAGGTGTATCTGCTTTACAAGTAGTAATGACAAAGATTGGTGCCGGTGGTAAATTTGACAAAGACTCTTATAAAGTTTCTGGAGGTTTGCACGGTGTTGGGGTAAGTTGTGTAAATGCACTTTCAGAGCTTTTAGTAGCTACCGTTCATAAAGAAGGAAAAGTTTGGCGTCAAGAATACTCTCAAGGAAAAGCACTATATCCTGTAAAAACAATTGGAGAAAGTGACTTTACAGGTACCATTGTTACTTTTTCACCAGATAAGTCTATCTTTAAACAAACTACAGAATACAGCTATGAGACACTAGCAACACGTATGCGTGAGTTGTCTTATTTGAACAAAGGAATTACAATTAGTTTAACCGATAAGAGAAATACAGATGACGAAGGTAACTTTATTTCTGAAGTATTTCACAGTACAGAAGGTTTGCCTGAATTTATTAAATATTTAGATTCTACTCGTGAGCAGTTAACCTCGCAAGTAATCTCTATGGAAGGTGAGAAAAATGGTATTCCTGTTGAAGTTGCAATGGTATACAATACTTCGTATGCAGAAAATCTGCATTCGTACGTAAACAACATTAATACGCACGAAGGTGGAACTCATCTATCTGGATTTAGACGTGGCTTAACAGGTACTCTAAAAAAGTATGCAGACGAGTCTGGTTTGCTTAAAAATGTAAAATTTGATATTGCTGGTGATGACTTCCGTGAAGGACTAACTGCAATTATTTCTGTAAAGGTTGCAGAGCCGCAGTTTGAAGGACAAACAAAAACTAAATTAGGAAACAGAGAAGTTTCTGCTGCAGTTTCGCAGTCGGTCTCTGAAATGTTAACTAATTATTTAGAGGAAAATCCTAATGATGCTAAAATAATTGTTCAAAAAGTAATTTTAGCAGCAACAGCTAGACACGCAGCACGTAAAGCCAGAGAAATGGTACAACGTAAAACGGTAATGTCTATTGGAGGTTTACCGGGTAAATTATCAGATTGTTCGGAGACAGATCCAGCACAATGTGAAATTTTCTTAGTTGAGGGAGATTCTGCAGGTGGAACAGCAAAACAAGGTAGAGATAGAAACTTTCAAGCAATTTTGCCACTTCGTGGAAAAATATTGAATGTAGAAAAAGCAATGCAGCATAAGGTTTTTGAAAACGAAGAGATCAAAAACATGTTTACCGCTTTGGGTGTTTCTATTGGTACAGAAGAAGATCCAAGAGCTTTAAACTTATCTAAAGTACGTTATCATAAAGTAGTTATTATGTGTGATGCCGATGTAGATGGATCGCATATTGCTACCTTAATATTAACCTTCTTTTTTAGATACATGAAAGAGATGGTAGAACAAGGGTATATCTATATTGCAACACCTCCATTATATTTAGTTAAAAAAGGACAAAAAAGAGAATATGCTTGGGATGATGATCAACGTGATTTAATTGTACAGCAAATGGGAGGTTCAGCAACCATTCAACGTTACAAGGGTCTGGGAGAAATGAATGCAGAGCAACTTTGGGACACTACAATGAACCCTGACTTTAGAACCTTACGTAAAGTAGTCATCGATAGTCCTGCAGAAGCAGATAGAGTTTTCTCTATGCTAATGGGAGACGAAGTACCACCGCGTAGAGAGTTTATTGAGAAGAATGCAAAATATGCAAAAATTGATGTTTAGTAAATAATTCATTTAAATATAGTTTTTAAAAAAAAAGAGAGGAATTTAATTCCTCTCTTTTTTTTTAAAACTACGATAAAGCTTACCTAATACTAAATCCTGCAGTTACACTCAAAGTATTAAACTCTTGCACTGTATAATCTGCACTTAAATTTATACCAATAACCTTTATGGAAAAACCTGCATTAGCCCTAAAAGAACTACCTGTATAATTTAAACTTATTGGATCTATAAACTCTGAGTCTTGACTCGTTATATATGTTCCTATAACATTTACATCAGAATCAAAAGAAGAAGAACCAATACCCCCGTATAAAGTTAAGATAGACAATTTTTTGGACGCTAAAATTTGAAATAAAAATGTCTTGGTATTGAATTCTAATGCTTGAGTTGGTTCATTTTTAACATCTAAAAAAGCCTTGGACTTTACATCATTCCAAGCAACTAAGGCAGAAACATCAAATGGCAATCTTCTTACAAAAGGAATCCATTGTTTTAAATCATGTTGAATTCCGACACCAAATGTTGAGAACTCATATTCTGGTGCAGATTGTTTAGGAACGAATCGAACCTTTAGATCTGTATTTTTCCAAAGACCAATTCCTAACTGAACCATTGCAGAAGGTACGGCATTAAAACCGATAGCCTGTTCTAATCCTGAACCGGGCAATGTTGATGATGAAATTGTATTCCCATCATCATCCGAAAACTCTAATAAAGGTCTATCTGCTAATTTTTGAGAACCAAATAATGTTGGCAATTCAGCAGAAGATATGCTATTATCATCTAATTGTATGTTTTGATAATCTGCATTGTCAAATGTAAAAGTCTCTGAACTACTAGGGACCATAGATAGATTTGCGATCACTGCGATATCGAAACCAAATAATTTATGGGTTTTAGCAGTAGTATACCAACCACCATTTACACCGTATCCAAATCCAGTTGGTGCTGGTTCTATATATCCTTTTAAAAAAGTTTGTGCATCTGCTACACCACCCTCTAAAATTGATTCTAAATCTATTTGCGCGTATGAAACCATGCTAAATAGCACGAATACTAATATTGTTATTTTTTTCATATTCAAAAAATTTAAGTTAATGAAATTTATTCAAAAAAATCTTATTA
The DNA here is from genome assembly GCA_913061165.1 of uncultured Polaribacter sp. GTDB lineage: Bacteria > Bacteroidota > Bacteroidia > Flavobacteriales > Flavobacteriaceae > Polaribacter. The sequence continues at coordinate 17,051 of CAJXTJ010000007.1, read as the reverse complement.
CTCAACGGTACCAGTTACCATAGGAGTAATTACTATAATAAAATCGTCATCTTCAATTGGTTGCTCTGTGCTGCCTTCTAAAGAAATTGTTAATGTACCTGAATTTATAGCATCTAGAATACCCCCTAAATTTTCAGGAATTGCGATAGGATCTGAATCAAGTGAAGTTAATATTACATCTTCATCTAACAAAACAATTTCATTTGCTGTTAATTTTATGCTACCTATAATAGAGGTACCATCATAATTTTCTAATTTTAATAGAACAGACTCAATGTTTGCTTCAACAAATGCAGTTCTATTATCTAATAATCCTGAGATATCAGCTGTACCCTCTTTAGAATAAAATGACTGACCCTTTAAGCCTAAAACGGCTATAGGAGTTGGAAAACTATCTTTAACAACAAATTGTATCGCTCCGTTCTCTTCACAATTACTAAAAGCAAGCACTGCAAAAAGTAAAATTACTGTTTTTACTAATTTAAAATTTTTCATAATTTTTTTGTTTTTCAATTATTAAATTTATCAAATACAAATATATAGAATGTTTTTTCAGTTGAAAAATATAGTATCTAATATTCTCTTTTTTTTAGTTTCTATTAACAATAATTTTGAAATATTTACCTTATTTTTGCATTATAATTTAACACAATTAAATATTATTTATATGAAAGTTACAGTTGTTGGTGCTGGTGCCGTAGGTGCTAGTTGTGCAGAATACATTGCTATTAAAGATTTCGCTTCTGAAGTTGTAATCTTAGACATTAAAGAAGGTTTTGCAGAGGGCAAAGCAATGGATTTAATGCAAACAGCTTCTTTAAATAATTTTGATACCAAAATTACAGGAAGTACAAACGACTATTCTAAAACATCAAATTCTGATATTTGTGTAATTACATCTGGTATTCCTAGAAAACCTGGAATGACGAGAGAGGAATTAATTGGTATTAATGCCGGTATTGTAAAAATGGTTTCTGCTAGTTTAATTGAGCATTCTCCAGAAACAATTATTATTGTTGTTTCTAATCCGATGGATACAATGACTTATTTAGTGCATAAAACTACAGGTCTTCCCAAAAATAAAATTATTGGAATGGGTGGAGCTTTAGATTCTGCACGTTTTAAATACAGATTAGCAGAAGCTTTAGGTGCACCTATTTCTGATGTTGATGGAATGGTAATTGGTGGGCATTCTGATAAAGGAATGGTGCCTTTAACAAGATTAGCTACAAGAAACTCTATTCCCGTTTCAGAATTTATTTCTGAAGAAAGATTAGAACAAGTATTACAAGATACTAAAGTTGGTGGCGCAACCTTAACCGGTTTGCTAGGTACATCTGCTTGGTATGCTCCCGGTGCTGCAGTTAGCGGAATGGTGCAAGCAATTGCTTGTAATACTAAAAAGATTTTCCCTTGCTCTTCTTTATTGGAAGGTGAATATGGTTTAAATGATTTGTGTATTGGAGTTCCTGTTGTTTTAGGTAAAAACGGAATTGAAAGTATTGTTGAAATTAATTTAAGCGATGCCGAAAAAGCACACTTGCAAGAATCTGCAATTGGAGTTTCTAAAACAAACGCATTGTTAGAATTATAGTCTATTATTTCTAATTATAAATATTAAAAATCCGGTGAATGCTGGATTTTTTTTGTCCTATATTTTTAAAATAAAGCTTAACTATTGCAAGATTTAATTGGAATTTATAAAGAAAATACAATATAAAAAAGTAAGTTTACGGTATTTAACAATCACATTTTCAATACTTAAAAATAACAATAATCAAATTATACTAAAAAATAGTCGGAAACACCTACACAAATATGGTTAAATAATTGTTTAGACTACATTGAAATACTATATTTGCTCGTTTTAAAAAAAAGAAAGTCGACCAAAAAAATAGAAGATGCAAAACAAAGGACTTATTAAAGTATTCGCAATCCTTTTCGGATTAGTGAGTTTATATCAATTATCATTCACATTTTTTGCCAATAAAGTAGAAGATGATGCTAAAGTATATGCAGAAAGAACGGTAACAGATAATGATGCAAGAAAGAAAGCTGTTGCTGAGAAAAAATACTTAGACAGTATTGCAAACAAAGAAATTATCAATGTAGGTGTTGCACAATACACGTATAATGATATTAGAGAAAAAGAAATAAATCTTGGTCTTGATTTAAAAGGTGGTGTAAATGCTATCTTACAAGTTTCTGTAAAAGAAGTTTTAAAGAATTTATCTAACGATTCTAAAAACGAAGCTTTTAACCAAGCCTTAGTAACTGCAGAAGCAAAACAAAAAAGTAGTAACTCTAATTATTTAGATTTATTCTTTCAAGAATTTGAATTGATTGCTGGTGATACAAAATTAAGCGATCCTGCTATTTTTGGAACCAAAGCTTTAAGTGATAAAATTTCTTTTAATGAAGATAATATTTCAGTTAAAGAAACTTTACAACAAGAAATTAACAGCTCTATTGGTACTGCTTTTGAAGTACTAAGAAGTAGAATAGACAAATTTGGAGTAGCTTCTCCTAACATTCAAAGAATTGGAAACTCTGGTAGAATTCAAATTGAATTACCAGGAGCTAAAGATATCGAGCGTGTAACAACATTGATAACTAGTAAAGCAGAATTACAATTTTGGGAAGTATATTCTAATGCAGAAGTAATTCAATACTTATCTGTTGCAAATGCAAAATCTATAGAATTATTAAAAGACACGTCTGTAACAGAAAAAGTTGAAACAGTTGTTGAAAAAGATGATATTGACGATTTATTAGGAACATCTGCTGATTCTACGCAAGTAGATCAAAAAATGTTATTCTCTTATTTAAGTCCAATGCAAGCGCAATTAAGTTCTACAATTGGATATGCAAAAGTTTTAGACACTGCCAATGTAAATAGCTTACTAAACAGCAAAGAAATTAGAGACCTACTTCCTAATGAATTGCGTTATGTAAAATTCTTATGGGATTATAAATCGTTTTCGACACAGTCAGAAACTGAAAATACTGATGAAGATTTCGAAGCAAATGATTTAGTAGCATTATATGCAATAAAATCGAACAGAAATGACATAGCTCCTTTAGAAGGTGATGTTATTTTAGATGCATCCCAAGTATTTAGCCAGTTAAACAAACCTGAAGTAAGCATGACTATGAATAGTGGTGCATCAAAGGCTTGGGCAAAATTAACTACTGACTTGGCTGCTCAAAAAAATAAATTTATTGCTGTTGTATTAGATGACAATGTCTATACTGCACCAACAGTAAACAATGCAATTACAGGTGGTAGCACATCTATCTCTGGGGGTAGCATGACAATAACAGAAGCAGAAGATATTGCTACCGTTTTAAAAGCTGGTAAACTACCTGCTGCTGCAAGAATTATTCAAATAGAAGTTGTAGGACCCTCTTTAGGACAAGAGTCTATAGACGCATCTATTAATTCATTTGGATTAGCTATTTTATTAGTTTTAATCTGGATGATTTTATACTACGGTAAAGCGGGTATATTTGCAGATATTGCATTAATAGTAAACATTCTATTCATATTTGGTATACTAGCCTCTTTCAACGCAGTATTAACGTTGCCTGGAATTGCCGGTATTATCTTAACCATAGGTATGTCTGTAGATGCAAACGTAATTATTTTTGAAAGAATTAAAGAAAGCTTATTTAGAAAGAAAGGTTTAAAACAATCTGTAGAAGAAGGGTTTTCTGTTAAAGGAGCTTTATCTGCTATTATTGATGCAAACATTACAACACTTTTAACAGGTATTATCTTATATGTTTTTGGATCTGGACCAATTAAAGGTTTTGCATTAACATTAATGATTGGTATTGCAACTTCATTATTTACCGCGGTATTTATTACACGTTTATTAATTGATGATGCTGTAAATAAAAATACTAAATTAACCTTTAACACGGCTGTCTCTAAAGGATGGTTTCAGAATATTAATGTAGAATTCTTAAAGAAACGTAAAATTGCTTACATAATTTCTGGAGCAATTATTATTGGTGGTCTTATTTCTATTTTCTCTATTGGATTAAAACAAGGAGTAGATTTTAAAGGAGGGCGTTCATTTGTCGTTCGTTTTGATCAAGCAATGAATCCTACAAAAGTAGCAGAATCTTTAAAAGATGTTTTTGTTACTGCACCAGAAGTAAAGACTTATGGAACAGATAATCAGTTAAAAATAACAACAGTTTATAGAATTGATGATGAAGGAACACAAGTAGATGAAGAAGTTCAAAGTGCTTTATTTACAGGTTTAAAATCATATTTAGGAGAGACTACTTATACTAACTTTAAACCAGGTTTCGAAAAAGAAGGTGCTGGTGTAATGAGTTATATTAAAGTAGAACCAACCATTGCCGATGATATTAAAACATCAGCATTATATGCAGTATTTGGATCTTTACTAGTAGTTTTCTTATACATTTTATTACGTTTTAGAAAAATATCTTTTTCTATCGGAGCTGTAATTGCAGTTTTTCATGATGTACTAATTGTATTAAGTGTATTCTCTATTACGTATAGCTTTATGCCATTTGATATGGAAATCGGGCAATCTTTTATAGCCGCCATATTAACAGTTGTTGGGTATTCCTTAAATGATACCGTGGTTATATTTGATAGAATTAGAGAATTCGCAGGAATTCATAAAAACTGGAAATATAGCGAAGTAGTAGACAAAGCTTTAAGCTCTACCTTAGGTAGAACTATAAATACATCTTTAACAACATTATTAGTAATGTTAGCGATCTTCATGTTTGGTGGAGATTCTATTAAAGGATTTATGTTTGCACTAATTATCGGTGTAGCAGTGGGTACGTATTCATCATTATTTGTGGCAACACCAATTATGTATGATACTTCTAAAAAAGAAGAAAAGAACAACTAGTTCTAATAAAATATTTTAAAACCGTTTTCCTTTTGAGATACTGAAATATCTTCAGCACAAGGAAAACGGTTTTTTCATTTGAACAATAGCAGTTATATTTGCAATCTGATGAACATTATAAAACTTCAAGATTTATATTTTAAACCTTATATCAATAAGGAGAAAATTACGACGATTGTAAAATATTTAGCAAAAAGCGTAAAAGCAGATTTACCAAAAGGTGAAATTCCAATTTTTGTTGGCATTTTAAATGGTTGCTTCTTGTTTGCAGCAGATTTCATAAGAGAATTTAATGGCGATTGTGAAGTTTCATTTGTAAAATTAGCTTCTTATGAAGGTACCTCATCTTCAGAAAATGTAAAACATTTGGTGGGTATAAATGAAGATTTAACCGGTAGAACTGTCATTATTTTAGAAGACATTATAGATACAGGTGCCACCTTACAAGAAATCTACAACATCTTTAAAGATAAAAATGTAAAGCAATTAAGAGTCGCTACTTTATTTTTTAAACCAGATGTATTTAAAAAAGAACTACCAATAGATTATATCGGACAAAGTATAGAAGATAAATTTATAGTTGGTTACGGTTTAGATTATAATGGTTTGGGTAGAAATTATCCAGAAATATATCAACTATCAACAACACCAAAGATGAAGAACATTGTATTATTTGGCCCTCCAGGTGCAGGAAAAGGAACGCAAGCAGCCTTTTTAAAAGAAATGTATAATTTAGTGCATATCTCTACAGGAGATGTGTTTCGTTTTAATATTAAAAATAAAACTGCTTTAGGTATATTGGCTAAAAAGTACATGGATGAAGGTAATTTAGTACCTGATGAAGTTACTATTAACATGTTAAAAGCTGAAGTAGAAAAAAATGCAGATTCCAACGGATTTATCTTCGATGGCTTTCCAAGAACAGAATCTCAGGCAGCAGCTTTAGATACTTTTTTAGCTGAAAAAGGAGAACAAATTAACGGTATGGTTGCTCTAGAAGTATCTGAAGATATTTTGGTAACCCGTTTATTAGAAAGAGGAAAAACAAGCGGAAGAGCAGATGATACAGATGAAGCTAAAATTAGAAATCGTTTTAACGAATACAATACAAAAACTGCTATTTTAAAAGATTATTTTCAAGCTCAGGATAAATACTACGGAATTAATGGCGTTGGTTCTATCGAAGAAATTACACAAAGAATTACAACCGTATTTGATACCCTTTAAAATGCGTAACTTTGTGCTCGCTTAAGTTGTACCTTTTTTAAGTATAACATTTAAAAGCGTGCACTAATAAGTACCCATTTAAACTATTAGACAACAAACAACAATTATGACAGAAGGTAACTTCGTTGATTACATAAAAGTGTACGCAACCTCTGGAAAAGGAGGACAAGGATCTGTTCATTTACACAGAGAAAAATACATTACCAAAGGTGGCCCCGACGGTGGTGACGGCGGACGTGGAGGTCACATTATTTTACGTGGCGACAAAAATATGTGGACCCTGTTTCACTTAAAATTTAAACGACACTTTAGAGCTGAAGGAGGTGGTGCCGGTAGTAAAAGTAGAAGTACTGGTCGTGATGCTGCAGATGTTTTTGTAGATGTGCCTTTAGGTACCATTATAAGAGATGCAGATACCGATGAAATATTACATGAAATTACAGAAAATGGTAAAGAAGTAGTATTATTACCTGGTGGAAAAGGTGGTCTCGGAAACTGGAATTTTAAATCTTCTACGAACCAAACACCTCGATATGCCCAACCTGGTATAGACGGTCAAGACGGTTGGTTTAGAATCGAATTAAAGTTATTGGCAGATGTAGGTTTAGTTGGTTTTCCAAATGCAGGAAAATCTACTTTGTTATCTGTATTAACATCTGCAAAACCAAAAATTGCAGATTATGCCTTTACAACACTAAAACCCAACTTAGGAATTGTAGAACATAGAAATCAGCAAACTTTTGTAATTGCAGACATTCCTGGAATTATTGAAGGTGCTGCAGAAGGAAAAGGATTAGGACACCGTTTTTTACGTCATATAGAGCGTAATTCTACGCTTTTATTCTTAATTCCTGCAGATAGTGACGATATTAACAAAGAGTACGCGATTCTGCTCAATGAGCTAAAACAGCACAATCCTGAATTGTTAGATAAAACGCGTTTATTAGCGATTTCTAAGACAGATATGTTAGACGACGAGTTGAAAGAAGAAATTAAGGCTGATCTTCCTAAAGGTGTAGCAACATTGTTTATTTCTTCTATTGAAGAAAGTGGTTTGCAAGAATTGAAAGATAAGCTTTGGGAAATGTTGAATTAAAATATATTTTAAATTACCAGTTTCTAAGTACAATACTTATAAAATTTGTTATTCATTGTTCCTAAGTATTGGGCAAAGAATAGCAAATTTATTGTTTTATTTGAATCTTAATTGGCAAACGGTATTTTGTTGTTACCGGAATACCTCTTTTTATTGCTGCATAAACATTCGGAATTTTATCTACAGAAATTCTTAAAACACTGTCTAGTTTTGGTAATTGATTTTTAATCTCTTCGGATGATTCCATTGCTTCTAAAACAATTTTTCCTTTAGAAGTGATTAATAAATCTACATACACAATTTCTGATATTGAATCTCTAATAATAAATTGGTGATTCTGCAACTCTGCTCCTATCTTTTGATGAATATTAGTTCTAAAGCAATCAGATTTTTGATGTTTGTCTATTAGAGAATCACACACTTTAAAAGAGGGTGAAAAATCAACTGAAGTAAAATCTACTATTGTATCTACCACTTGTAAATTCTTATTTTTAGAATATGAAAATTTATCACACGAAGTGCAAAAGATAACGATTATTAAAAAAGTAAAAACACGCAAAAACATAATTCTATTTGTAGCGTGAAATTACTAAAATTTAATGAATATATCACGGGAGCTTTCATTGCAATAAATTAGTTAGTTTTAGTTATAAAAATATTCTAACAAAGGTTTTGTATTTTTGTCTTATTATAAAATTTACTATGGATATATTCTTACTCACAATTGGTTTTTTATTTGTAATGCTTGGTCTTATTGGCTCTTTTTTGCCGGTTTTACCAGGACCTTTAACTAGTTGGTTGGGCTTATTTATTTTGTATTATACTTCTATAGTCCCTATGAATTATACATTTCTAGGAATTACGCTTGCTATTGCAATACTTATATGGATTTTAGATTACATCATTCCTGCAATCGGAACAAAACGTTTTGGTGGCAGTAAATATGGTGTCTACGGAACCACCATTGGATTGCTTATTGGCTTGTTCTCTCCCATTCCGCTTGGAATATTAATTGGTGCTTTTTTAGGCGCTTTTATTGGAGAAATACTTCATGATAAAACAAATACGAAAAGGGCTTTTAAGGCTTCTATTGGTTCTTTATTGGGCCTTATAACTTCTACAATTATAAAGTTTACTGTAGCTTTAGTGTATGCTGTTTTATTTTTTGTGAAGGTTTGGGAATATAATGGTGAGTTCTTTTAAATAAGTCCTCTTTTCTCTTATTATCTTTTATTTTCAAATCAAACTATTGACTGCTATAAAGATATATTCCGTAAACAATATAGATTTTATAAAAGTTATTTTATTTTACGCAGAAGAACACAGAAAACATAGCTTTTGAAAATAGTATTTATTCTTCTAAAAACACATCAACAAATATAGTCCTTATTAAAACGGTATTCTTTTTGCTCTTTATACCAAGGCATCATAAAAAACAGGAAACAGCTTCAGAAACAACTCTTTATAAAAGTTTAAAACAAAAAAAAAGCGTCCCATTTAAGGGAAGCTTTCCATTGGTTAACAAAACCACGACACTTTTTATAAAGTGCCAAACAACACAACTAAATGCTACTTCAACAAAAAGTAGCATGCAAATATACAACGTTTTATGATTTCTACACCAATTTATTGATATTTTATCGAATTCTGCAATTGCCAAATTATTGAAAGAGTGTATCTTTGCAATCTTAAAATATCACACTAATACATAAGAAATGCAATTATCAGAACAAGAAGTTGTACGAAGAGACAAACTAACAAAATTAAGAGATTTGGGTATCAATCCATATCCTGCAGATTTATTTCCAGTAGATGCTAATTCTAAGGGAATTAAAGAGGATTTTGTAGAAGGTAAACAGGTAGTTGTTGCTGGCCGTTTAATGGTTATAAATATTCAAGGAAAAGCTTCTTTTGGTCAATTACAAGATGGTGAAGGTAGAATTCAACTGTATTTTAATAGAGATGAAATTTGTGCCGGAGAAGATAAATCTTTATACAATAATGTCTTTAAGAAATTATTAGATTTAGGCGATTTTGTAGGAATTACAGGAACCCTTTTCACAACACAAGTTGGTGAGAAAACGATTATGGTGAAGGAGTTTAAATTGCTTGCAAAAGCTTTAAAACCATTACCAATGCCGAAAGTTAAAGATGGTGTTACCTATGATGCTTTTACAGATCCAGAAATGCGTTACAGACAACGGTATGCAGATTTAGTGGTAAACCCGCATGTAAAAGAGGTATTTATTAAAAGAACAAAATTATTTAATGCAATGCGTTCTTTCTTTAATGATGCTGGCTATTTTGAAGTTGAAACTCCGGTTTTGCAACCAATTCCTGGAGGTGCAGCAGCAAGGCCTTTTATAACACATCACAATTCTTTAGACATCCCTTTGTATATGAGAATTGCGAATGAATTATATCTAAAAAGATTAATTGTTGGTGGTTTTGATGGTGTGTATGAATTCTCGAAAAACTTCAGAAATGAAGGAATGGATAGAACACACAACCCGGAATTTACAGCCATGGAAATCTATGTTTCTTACAAAGATTACAATTGGATGATGGATTTTGCAGAGCAGTTATTAGAGCATTGTGCAATTGCCGTAAACGGAACTTCTGAAGCTACGTTTGGTGAACATAAAATAGATTTCAAAGCACCATATGCCAGAGTTACCATGGCAGATTCTATTAAACATTTTACTGGTTTTGACATTACTGGAAAAACAGAAGATGAAATTAGAGAAGCAGCAAAATCGATGCACATCGAGGTAAATGCAACCATGGGTAAAGGAAAGTTAATTGATGAAATTTTTGGAGAGAAATGTGAAGGAAACTACATTCAACCAACTTTTATTACAGATTATCCGAAAGAAATGTCTCCGCTTTGTAAAGAACACAGAGACAATCCAGAATTGACAGAACGTTTTGAGTTGATGGTTTGTGGTAAAGAAATTGCAAATGCATATTCTGAATTGAATGATCCTATTGACCAACGTGAACGTTTTGAGCATCAATTAAAATTAGCACAAAAAGGTGATGATGAAGCAACTGAATTTATAGATGAAGATTTCTTACGTGCTTTAGAATATGGTATGCCGCCAACATCTGGTATGGGTATTGGTATGGACAGGTTAATTATGTTTTTAACAAACAACCAATCGATACAAGAGGTATTATTCTTTCCACAAATGAGACCAGAAAAGAAAGCGCCTTCTATAGAACTAAACGATGAGGAAAAATCAGTTTTAAATCTTATAGAAAAAGCAGGGAAAATAGATTTAAGAGATTTAAAAACACAGTCTGGCTTGTCTAACAAAAAATGGGACAAAACCATTAAAGGGTTAACCAAAAAAGAAGTAGCTAAAGTTTCTAAAACAGATGAAGGTTTGTTTGTAGAAGTTGTTTAATAGTTTCTAATGCTGAACTTGTTTCAGAATCTTATTTATAAAATTTTAAAAAGGAATTACAGCAATGTAGTTCCTTTTTTTTTTGAATTCTTTTTTATGTTGCTTATCATGAAATTTTGGAATACGTTTGTAGCCAATAAGACTAAAAATACGCAATGGAAAACTATAAAAAAATAATTGAAGATATTTATGCTGAAGTTAAAAATATAGAAGATATTGGTACCGTTGCCAATTATATTCCCGAATTAGCATTTGTAGATGCAAGCAATTTTGGTATTCATATAACAAACACAAACAACGCTTCTTTTGGAGTTGGTAATTTTAATAAAAAATTCTCAATACAAAGTATCTCTAAGCTCTTGTCTTTAACATTGGCGTACAAATTAGAAGGAGAAAAATTATGGGATCGAGTAGATGTAGAACCTTCTGGGAATCCGTTTAACTCTTTTTTGCAACTAGAAACAGATTTAGGGAAACCTAGAAATCCTTTTATAAATTCAGGTGCCATTGTGGTGTGCGATGTTTTACTAAGTCATTTAAAAAACCCTAAAGAAGATTTTTTAGAATTTTGTAGAGAAATTTCTAACAATGCTACTTTAAATTACAGTAAAAAAGTAACCCAATCTGAAAAAGATTCTGGCTTTCGAAATAATGCAATTTGTAATTTTATAAAATCTTTCGGAAACATTAATAATGATGTAGCTCCAGTAATCGATTTCTACTTTCATATTTGTTCTTTAGAAATGAGTTGTAAAGAATTATCTGAAATATTTATGTTTTTAGCAAATGATGAATTTAGCACCTCTAAAGGAAACAAGATACTAAGCATGAGCCAAGCAAAAAGGATTAACGCCATTATGCTTACGTGTGGTTTTTATGACGAATCTGGAGAGTTTGCATTTAGAGTAGGTTTGCCCGGAAAAAGTGGAGTTGGTGGAGGTATTATAGCCATTCACCCAGATAAGTATTGTATTGCAGTTTGGAGTCCTAAACTAAACGAACAAAGCAACTCTTATAAAGGAATGTTATTTTTAGAGAAGTTTACTACAAGAACTACCTCTTCTATTTTTTAAAGTACCATTATTAGCACCATCCAAGCATTTATTTATTTTTAAATACTTGGAAAAATGTCTTTATAAAACAAACAGTTTTTAATGTTGATCAGGGTAGTTTTCTTGCTTATTTTTTCTGCTAGAATCATATATATTCCATAGCGTTAAACCCATGTAAACTGCGAATATAATACCACCTACTATAAAAAATCCTATGTTCATGTTGTCCTTCTTTGTCTAATTGCTATTGCAAACAATAATATTGTTCCTGGCCAATGCGCTGAATATTGTGCTTCATCTGTCATCCCTAATATTCCGTAACCTACAGAATACAACAAACACATGAAAGCTAAAATAATTGGATACCACTTTAAAATAAAACTTTTCATCTTTTAATATGTTATGTAATTTGTTATGTATCGAAGATAAGGAATTTTAGGATACCTTTAAAAAAAGAAGAAATCTAATTTGAATTTAGAATACTATTTAAAATAAGTATTTTTAAGAAGAACTTTTATCCATAAAAAATAATGTATTCTGCACGCGCCAGTAAAAAACGGTAAAGTAATAAGTTATTTGATTGCTGCCCTAAAATTTTATTAATAGGAACTATTTAAAGACGAAATCCCTGATTCGTTTTTATAAAGACACAGAGAAATTCTCTTTACCTAAAAAATTAAAAGTTACATAACTATTTTAAAGTCAATGCGTAATGCATTCAAAATATAAATAATAAAAAAATATAATTTACCCTTTAAACTTCATACCTAAATGTACCACCTTTTTAGTTTCATAAAAATCTTCTTCAAAGTAAGCCGGCAAATCATAAATAGTTGCAGAGGTATATAATTTTAATTCTTCAGATAAATCGCCTCCTTTAAGATATAGAATACCATTTTTAAGATCGTGATTTTGCTTTTTATTAATTCTACCTTTTGTCCAACCTACAAAAGTTTCCATTTGTGCAACCGCTCTGCTTACAATAAAATCATACGTATCTTTAATTTCTTCGACCCTACCATTCGTAGTTTTTACATTTTCTAAGCCCAAACCTGCTACTACTTCATCTACTACTTTTATCTTTTTACCAATAGAATCTACCAAATGAAATTGGGTTTCTGGAAACAATATTGCCAATGGTATACCAGGAAAACCGCCGCCAGTTCCAACATCCAATACCTTAGCGCCTGGTTTAAATTGCACTACTTTCGCTATTCCTAAAGAGTGCAATACGTGGCGCAGATACAACTCATCAATATCTTTTCTAGAAACAACATTTATTTTCAAATTCCAGTCTTCGTATAATTCCTGTAATTTTTCGAATTGTTGAATTTGAGTTGCTGATAAATTTTTAAAATATTTGCGAATAATATCCATCTGATAAGGTTTGAGCTGCAAAAATAGCTATACTTACTAAACAATTCACAACAAAATCTGTCGTTTATTGTAAAAAGCAGTTTCAAAAGCATTATTTTTGTAAAACGATATTAATATACCTAAATGAAAACAATAAATTTCTCAAGAGTAGATAAAGCAAAATTCTTTAGAACGCTCAACAAAAGAGTAAATAGTTATTTCAAAGAAAACGAAATTAATAGAACCGGAAACTGGAAGCTATATTTAAAAGCAATTATTATGTTTTCTGTATTTTTAGTGCCGTTTATAGTAGTTTTAACAGTTACTATGCCACAATGGACGATGGTTTTATTAATGATTCTTACAGGTATAGGTATGGCTGGTGTTGGTATGAATGTAATGCATGATGCCAATCATGAATCTTTTTCTCAAAAAAAATGGGTAAATAAATTAATGGGAAGCAGCATATATATCCTTGCAGGAAATGTATATAATTGGAAGGTACAGCACAATGTACTGCACCACACGTTTACCAATGTGAAAGATCATGACGAAGATATAGATGCCGGTAGAATTATTCGTTTCTCTTTGCATTCTAAATGGTTAAAGATTCATAAAATTCAAAAATATTATTCTGTTTTCCTATATGGTTTATTAACCATTAATTGGGCAATTACCACCGATATAAAACAAATGCACCGCTATTTAAAACGTAAATTATCATATGGTAAATTTCCAAATCCTACTGCAGAATGGACAAAGTTGGTAATTTCTAAAGTTGCGTATTATGCACTTTGGATTGTTTTACCATTGTTAGTTTTAGACGTTGCTTGGTGGAAAGTTTTGGTTGGTTTTTTCATAATGCACTATACTGCTGGTATGATTTTAAGCATTGTTTTTCAGTTGGCACATATTGTTCCAAATACAGCAATGCCTATTCCAGATAAAGACGGTAATTTAGAACACACTTGGGCAGTCCACCAATTATACACCACTTCTAACTTTGCCCCTAGTAATTGGTTGGTGAATTTTTATACGGGTGGTTTAAATCATCAGGTTGAACATCATATTTTTCCACATATTTCTCATGTACATTATAGTAAATTGGCTAAAATTGTGAAAGAAACAGCTAAAGAATTTAATTTACCTTACAATGAGTACAGAACAATGCGAAAAGCACTTGTAGCACATTTTAGACATTTAGGTGTTTTAGGACAAAAACCAGAATTAGCATAACAACAGCAACACATAATTAACAGTAAAATGAAACATCCATTATCGGACAGAATTAACAGTTTGCCTGTATCTCAAACTTTAGCAATGGCAGCAAAAGCAAGAGAATTAAAAGCGGCAGGAAAAGACATTATTAGTTTAAGTTTAGGAGAACCAGACTTTAACACACCAGATTTTATTAAAGACGCAGCAATAGAAGCTGTAAATCAAAACTATAACTCCTACTCTCCCGTAGACGGTTATGCAGAATTAAAAGAAGCAATTTGTACAAAATTTCAGCGAGATAATGGTTTAACATACCAACCAGACCAAATTGTAGTTTCTACAGGTGCAAAGCAATCTATTGCAAACATTGCACAGGTATTATTAAACCCAGGAGATGAGGTTTTATTACCAGCACCATATTGGGTAAGTTATTCTGCAATTGCTATTTTAAGTGAAGCAAAATTTGTAGAAATTCCTTCTTCTATAGACAACGATTTTAAAATTACACCTGCACAATTAGAAGCGGCAATTACGCCAAAAACTAAAATGGTGTTTTTTAACTCACCAAACAACCCTAGTGGTTCTATGTATAGTGAAGCAGAATACAGAGCATTGGCTGCTATTTTAGAAAATTATCCGCAGATTTATATCTTATCAGATGAAATTTACGAACACATAAACTATGGTGCAAAAAACTTTAGTTTTGCTGCTATAGAAAACATGTATGACAGAACCATTACTGTAAACGGTTTGGCAAAAGCTTTTGCCATGACAGGTTGGAGAATTGGATATATTGGCGCTCCGCAATGGATTGCCAAAGCGTGTACAAAAATGCAGGGTCAGATTACTTCTGGTGCAAATTGTATTGCACAAAGAGCAGCTATTACTGCAGTTTTAGCGCCTATTTCTAAAATTAAATACATGGTAGATGAATTTAAAACACGCAGAGATATTGTAGTTGGTTTGTTAAGAGAAATAGACGGATTTAAAGTAAATGTACCAGAAGGTGCCTTTTATGTATTTCCAGATATTTCTGCATTCTTCGGAAAAACAATTGATGGCATAACTATCGAAAACGCAAACGACTTTTCTTTATTTATTCTAGAGAAAGCAAATGTGGCCACGGTAACAGGAGATGCTTTCGGTGCGCCAAATTGTATTAGAATGTCTTATGCTGCCTCTGAGTTACAATTGCGCGAAGCAATAAAGAGAATAGGAAAAGCTTTGAGTTAAAAGCTATATATAAATTAAAAAAATCCATCTTTTTAAAGATGGATTTTTTTTTGTTTTAATCAATTCTTCTAAAAATTAGCAGATTTTTAAAAAGTATATTACTCTTTATCTGCCATTTTCTTAACGTAATCTGTAATAATTACAATTTGTGTAGGTCCTACTTTACCTTCTATAAATTTAGCGTTTTCATGATCTAAAGAAATTCTTCTTACCGCAGTTCCTTGTTTTGCAACCAAGCTAGATCCTTTTACTTTTAAGTCTTTAATTAGAACTACAGAATCTCCTGCTTCTAAAATTGCGCCATTTGCATCTCTATGAATTATTTTTTCACTATCATCTAAATGATCTCCAGACTCTTTTGCAAATCGTAAATCGTCATCTTCTAAATACATCATATCTAGTAAATCTTTTGGCCATCCTTCATTTCTTAAACGAGACAACATTCTCCAAGCAACCACTTTTACCGCTCTATACTCGCTCCACATAGAATCGTTTAAACAACGCCAATGGTTTGAATCCATTTCATCTGCATCCTCTATCTGCGTAATACAAGTGTCACAAGCCAATAAACTACCATCTACTCCACTACCTCCAACAGTTGACGTTGGTTTTACTTCGTAAATTGACAAATTATCTGTTCCGGTACATAATTCGCATTGGTTTCCACTTCTACTTTCTAAATCTTGTTGTAAACTCATTATTCTCTATTTTGGTTCAATATTGACAAAAGTACATTTTTAAATCAGCCTGCTAATTTATATTGGTGTAAATTAAAAATAATGACTTTTAAAGGGAATCAAAAAAATCTAAAATCAATATCTTTACAAAAAAAAATTCTTCAATATATGATAAATCAAGAAAAAACAGTTTCTGAAGCAATACAGTATAGACGTTCTGTAAGAATTTACGATGCAGATAAATCAATAGATAAAAATATTGTAAAAAAATGCATTCAACAAGCTACTTTAGCCCCTAACAGCAGTAACATGCAACTGTGGGAATTTTACCACATTACCTCTAAAGATCTTATTACTGAAATTTCGCCATTTTGTTTCAATCAAAATGCAGCAAAAACAGCGCAACAATTGGTTGTTTTTGTAACGCGTAAAGATTTATGGAAAAAGCGAGCAAAAGCTAATTTAAGTTTTATAGATGCTAATTTTGGTGCAAACAATCCGAAAACGGAGCAATCTAATAGAGAAAAAGTTGCTAGAAAATATTATAGTAAGATTATTCCTTTTGCATATGCAGATTTCCTAGGTATTTTTGGTTTCTTTAAATACCTCTTGATGTTTGTAATAGGTGTTTTTAAACCTATTTATAGAGAAGTTCGAAGCAGCGATATGCGAATTGTAGCGCATAAAACCTGTGGTTTGGCTGCACAAAATTTTATGATCTCTATGGCGGCACAAGGCTATGACACCTGCCCAATGGAAGGAACAGATACCTTACGTATTCAAAAACTATTAAAATTACCTTTTGGTGCAGAAATTAACATGGTTGTTTCTTGCGGTATTAGAACCGAAAAAGGAACTGTCTCTTATACACATCTGAC
>CAJXTJ010000006.1 GCA_913061165.1 uncultured Polaribacter sp. | reverse complement strand
CGGCAGCGTCAGATGTGTATAAGAGACAGAAAATAGATTTAACAACTCATTGTCAAGCATTGGTATTACAAAAATATTTGAAATTGATGCCGTTTTATTATCTGAAACAGATTGGTTTGATGATGAAATTATTGGAACCAAACACGGAGATTTCTTTGTAAAAAGATCTATTAATTACAGCAAAAGAACTAAAAGTATAACTAGCGACGACTTATTTTAAATCTATGAACCAAACTGAATCTAAGACTACCCACCTTACAGAGCACGAACAATTAATTCAAGCAGCAAATACTGCAAGAAAAGAAATTCTCGAAAAACAAAAAGAACCAGAAATTACCTGGCTAACAGAAAATAGTCGCAAATTTTTAGAGTCTGGTTATTTAACAGGAGATACAACACCAGAAGAGAGAATACGTGAGATAGCAGACAATGCAGAACGCATCTTGAAAATTAAAGGATTTTCAGATAAGTTTTACAAGTATATGGCTGCAGGTTATTTTTCTTTATCGTCACCAGTTTGGTCTAATTTTGGAAAGAAAAGAGGGTTGCCAATTAGCTGTTTTGGTTCGCATGTAGCAGATGATATGGGAGACATTTTATACTCGCAATCTGAAGTAGGTATGATGTCTAAACTAGGAGGAGGTACTTCTGGTTACTTTGGAAAACTTCGTGAAAGAGGTGCAGATGTAAAAAACAATGGGTCATCATCTGGTTCTGTGCACATCATGCAGTTGTTTGAAAAAATGGTGGATGTTGTAAGTCAAGGTTCTGTAAGACGTGGACGTTTTTCTCCATATTTACCAGTTGATCATAAAGATATTAAAGAATTTTTAGAAATAGGAACGGAAGGAAACCCAATACAAGAATTAACCCATGGTGTTACGGTAAGTGACCAATGGATGGAAGAAATGATTGCTGGAGATACCGAAAAGAGAAGTATTTGGGCAAAAATTTTACAAAGAAGAGGAGAGATAGGGTATCCTTATATTTTATTTAGAGACAATGCAAACAATGGAACGGTAGATGTTTATAAAGACAAAAACCACGAAATTTATGCAAGTAATTTGTGTACAGAAATTATGCTGCCTTCTAATGAAGATTGGTCTTTTGTATGCTGTTTATCATCAATTAACTTGGTGCATTATGAGGAGTGGAAAGATACAGATGCAGTAGAAACTTTAGCTTTCTTTTTAGATGCAGTAATGCAAGAGTTTATTACTAAATTAGAAGTGTTTAAAGATTCTCCAGATAGAGACGATCAGTTTACATTTCGTTTTATGGAAAAAGCCTACAGTTTTGCAAAAGAAAACAGAGCTTTAGGCTTAGGAGCTTTGGGTTGGCATTCTTTATTGCAATCTAAAATGTTGGCATTTGACAGTCAAGAAGCATACAATTTAAATACCGAGATTTTTAAGGTTATTAAAGAGAAATCATACAAAGCCTCAGAAGAAATGGCAAAAATGTATGGGGAACCAAAAGTGTTAAAAGGGTACGGTAGACGTAATACCACTTTAAATGCAGTAGCACCTACAACATCATCTGCCTTTATTTTAGGACAAGTATCACAGGGTATCGAGCCAATTTGGTCTAATATTTATGTAAAAGATATTGCAAAAATTAAAACAACCATTAGAAATCCGGTTTTAGAAAAATTATTAGAAGAAAAAGGACAAAGTACTTCAGATGTTTGGAAGAGCATTCGAGACAATGATGGTTCTGTGCAGCACTTGAGTATCTTAACAGAAGCAGAGAAAGACGTATTTAAAACGTATTCAGAAATAGATCAAAAAGTAATTGTGTATCAAGCAGCAAATAGACAAACGCACATAGACCAAGGGCAATCTATAAATATTATGGTACATCCAGATATGCCAATTAAAGAAGTAAACGATGTATATATTACGGCTTGGAAATTAGGTGTAAAATCTATGTATTACCAACACAGTATGAATGCAGCACAAAAATTTAAACAAAAGAAAGATTGTGCAAGTTGCGAAGGATAATCGAGTAGATTGTTTTTTATTACAAAATTGATAAAAAGAGAAGTCGAAAGGCTTCTTTTTTTTGTTTAATTTAGACGATATTTTATAATTATGATGAACTGGGAACAACTACTTTCTTTAAAGCGCTCTGGAGATACACAAAAACGACCAAGAGAGGCACAAGATGAAACACGTTTGGGTTTTGATGTAGATTTTGATAGAATCATCTTTTCATCGGCATTTAGAAGTTTACAAGACAAAACACAGGTAATTCCGTTATCTGAAACCGATTTTGTACACACCCGTTTAACACACAGTTTAGAGGTGTCTGTTGTGGGTAGAACTTTAGGCAGAAGGGTTGGTAAAGTGTTGTTAGAACGCCATCCCAATTTAGCCGCTTTAGGATACACTTTTAATGATTTTGGTGCCATCGTTGCTGCGGCCTCTGTAACACACGATATTGGGAATCCGCCTTTTGGGCATTCAGGAGAAAAAGCTATTGGCGAGTATTTTAAAACAGGAAACGGTGCAAAATATAAAGGAAAACTTACAGATAAAGAATATCAAGATTTAATAGACTTTGAAGGAAATGCAAACGGATTCAAGATATTAACAGAATCTAGAGAGGGTGTTTTTGGAGGTTTGCGCTTGTCTTATGCTACTTTAGGAGCCTTTTTAAAGTATCCGAAAGAAAGCCTTCCAAAAAATCCAACCAACCATATTGTAGATAAAAAGTATGGCTTTTTTCAATCAGAAAAACAAGCGTTTTTAGAGGTAGTAGAAGATTTAGGTATGTTGCAGAAATCTGCAGAGGCTATTTCTTTTTATAGGCATCCTTTAGCTTATTTGGTGGAAGCGGCAGATGATATTTGTTATACAATTATAGATTTTGAAGACGGAATAAACCTTGGTTTAATTGAGGAAGAATTTGCTTTAGAATATATGATTAAGCTCGTAAAAGATACCATTGATAGTAAAAAATACCATTCATTAAAGCAAAAAACAGACAGAGTAAGTTATTTACGTGCCTTGGCAATTGGGGTATTAATTAATGAAGCTGTAGCTGTTTTTTTAGCAAACGAAGCGGCAATTTTAGCCGGTACTTTTGAAAAATCATTGTTAGAGAAATGCGCTTACGAAGCGCAGATAAATGACATTATTAAAATTAGTATTGCTAAAATTTACAAAAGCACAGAGGTTGTAGAGAAAGAAGTTGCGGGTTATCGGATTATTGCAGATTTATTAGATGTATTTGTAACTGCTTTAAATAATACCTTTGATGGGAATCCGTCTAATTTTGATAAGTTGGTTTTAAATTTATTACCAGAAGAGTATAAAACAGATTCTGTTCGTTTGTATGATAGAATTATGCAGGTATGTAGTTACGTTTCCAGAATTTCAGATAGTTATGCAATTAGAATGCATAAAAAATTAACAGGAAATATTATTTAATTTATTTCATTATTTTTTTGGCGATAGATTTAGCATCCAAACCAATTTTACGTTGAAGTTCTAAAACACTTCCGTGTTCTATAAAGTTATCTGGAATACCTAGTACTTGAATCTTGTTTTTATACTCATTTTTGGAAGCAAATTCTAAAATAGCAGCTCCAAATCCGCCTTTTATGGTACCATCTTCAATGGTGAAAATAGTTTTGTGATTTTTAAAAACAGCATGCAACAAACGCTCATCCAAAGGTTTTACAAAACGCATATCAAAGTGTGCAATTTCTGTAGAATTATCTGTTAATTCAAACGCATCAGTAACATTTTTAGCGATTGTACCAATAGATAAAATAGCTATTTTAGTTCCTGTTTTTAACTGTAGTCCCTTTCCAATTTCAATTATTTCAAAAGGTTTTTGCCAATCAATAATACTTCCAGTTCCTCTTGGGTATCTAATTGCAATCGGATTTTTTAATCCTAATTGGGCTGTATATAAAATATTACGCAATTCAACTTCATTACTAGGTGCAAAAACAATTAAATTAGGAATGGCACGCAAGTATGCCAAATCAAAAACTCCGTGATGTGTAGCACCATCTTCTCCAACCAAACCTGCTCTGTCTAAACAGAAAATAACTGGTAAATTTTGAAGTGCAACATCATGAATTACTTGGTCATAAGCACGTTGTAGAAAGGTAGAATAAATGTTACAAAACGGAATAAAACCTTGTGTTGCCATTCCTGCAGCTAAGCTTACTGCATGTTGTTCTGCAATACCTACATCAAAAGTTCTTTTTGGGAATTTTTCAAACATAAATTTTAGTGAACTTCCTGTTAACATTGCAGGTGTAATTCCTATAATTTTATTGTTTTGTGTTGCTAATTCTACCATTGTTTTTCCAAAAACATCTTGGTATTTTGTATATAAACTTGCTATTTTTTTTATGCGTACACCCGAAACTTTATCAAACTTTCCAGGAGCATGATAGGTTACCTGGTCTTCTTCTGCTTTCTGTAATCCTTTACCTTTGGTGGTAATTACATGTAAAAACTTAGGACCTTTCACAGATTTTAAGCGTTCTAATTCAGCCAAGACCTTCGGTAAATTATGGCCATCAATTGGACCAGAATAATCAAAACTTAAGGCTTTTATAATATTATTTTGAGCGGCTAGCTTTCTATCTGTCTTTACCCTAGTTAAATATTCTTTAAGAGCACCAACAGATGGATCTATTCCGATAGCGTTGTCGTTTAAAATGATGAGTAAATTTGCTTTAGAAACCCCCGCATGGTTTAGTGCTTCAAAAGCCATTCCGCTGGCAATAGAAGCATCGCCAATAACAGCAATGTGTTGTTTTTCGGTCTGCCCTTTTAGGTTCGATGCAATTGCCATTCCTAAAGCTGCAGAAATAGAAGTAGAAGAATGCCCCACGCCAAAAGCATCAAATGCGCTTTCTTTTCTGGATGGGAATCCTGCAATGCCACCAAATTGTCTGTTGGTGTGAAAAATAGCCTTTCTTCCCGTTAAAATTTTATGGCCGTATGCTTGGTGTCCAACATCCCAAACGAGTAAATCATTGGGGGTATCAAACAAATAATGAATTGCAATGGTAAGTTCTATAACTCCTAAACTTGCGCCTAAATGCCCTTCTTTTGTGGCAATAACATTAATAATAAATGCACGTAACTCTTTGGCCAACTGTGGCAATTGAGTAGGATTTAGTTTTCTTAAATCTTTCGGATTTGATATGTTATCTAACAAATTCTTCATTCGGTTACAAAAATACAACTTCCAATTTTATATTGATAAAACAGTTGCTTTATAAATACAAAGCTATCGCAAATATTTTACTTAATTTTGTCTTTCTTAATCAATACTTCATGATACAGCCTTTTGATGATGTTTATTTTATGAAAAAAGCTTTTCAGGAAGCAGAAACCGCTTTTGGAAAAGGAGAAATTCCTGTAGGTGCTATAGTTGTTTTTAAAGACCAAATAATTGCAAGAGCACATAACTTAACAGAAATGTTAAATGATGTAACAGCGCACGCAGAAATGCAGGCATTTACTTCTGCAGCAGATTTTTTAGGCGGAAAATATTTAAAGGATTGCACGCTATATGTTACTTTAGAACCATGCCAGATGTGCGCTGGTGCCAGTTACTGGACTCAAATTGGTAAAATAGTCTATGGAGCCTCAGAACCCGAAAGAGGGTTTGTTAACTTAAAAACAACACTTCACCCAAAGACAAAAGTAGTTTCCGGAATTCTAGAAAAAGAGTGTGCCCAGCTTTTAAAACGTTTTTTTATTGAAAAACGGAATTTAAATTAAAGCTAAAACATACATTAATCGGCTACAAATGCTAAAATATCTGCAGGCTGGCATTCTAATGCTTTACAAATTGCTGCTAAAGTAGAAAAACGAACAGCCTTTGCTTTACCAGATTTTAAGATGGATAAATTTGCTGTGGTAATGCCAATAATTTCTGCCAGTTCTTTACTCCGCATTTTACGTTTGGCAAGCATTACGTCTAAGTTTACAATGATGGCCATAGCTATATTGTTAAGTCGTTTTCTTGTTTTGCGTTTTTAGCTATTTTAAATATTTCACTTAAAACTAAAAAGAATAAACCCAAACAAATAAGTACTAAATGTTGATTTAAACCAAATTCTAAGGAAACTTTTTGTTCAAAATATATTTTACCAATTATTGAAATTATCAGCGAAATAAAACCTGAAAACGTTAATAGGTTTCCTATTTTCTTAAAAGAACTAATGACTACCTCTTCAAAAACTCTTACGCGTACAAAATTGGTTAATACTTTTCTAAAAAAATACAAAGCCACAATAAGTAATAAATAATTTAAAGATGAAATAACAAATAATATTTTTGACAAAGTGCTATTCGTATCAAAATCTAAAGCATTTATTGTGATACTTAAATCACTTAAATCTACAAAAAATGTTGTGAAGGAAACTCCAATAATTATCAATACCACGGGCATAGAAAATATCCAAAGTAAATCTACTATCGTTTTTAATATATTTATTTTTTTCATAATTTCTATTTTTAGAGTCCTGCAAATATATAAAATTATTGTAAAACAATAATAAAATATTTTTTATTGATAATAAATTTATTTTTTAAACAAAAAAAGACAGTACTTTTTAGCACCGTCTTTCTGTTTATTTATATAAAAATTAGTTTTAATCTCTAGACATAAATATCGATAATACATACCAAAAAAGTAGCATCAAAGAAGCAAATAAACCTAAAGAAGCAGGTATGTAATCTTCAGTACCATATTTATTTACCAAGTTAGAGGTTTGGTATAAAATAGAGCCTCCAGCTAATACACACATACCAACAGAGAACCATAAACCTAAATTAAAACCAAATAAAGATCCGGCAACAATTAAGCCCATTGCAATAAAAAAGCCAACAGTTAAACCCGCCTTTAAGAACGAAAAATCTTTTTTAGTAACCATAACAACGGCAGAAATACCTGTAAATAATGCTAAAGTTACAATAGCTGCCTGTTCTACTAATTCGGCACTTTCTGTATAATAAATTGCGATGTACAAAAGAGGTACAAAAATAATGGCTTGTGCAAAAACATAGAGTGCATATGCCATATACTGTTTATTTTTATCTGCAGTTTTTAAAACGGTACTTTCGGCATAATTAGTAACAAACATAAAACCACCTAACATTACAAGCCAACGCCAACCTTGCGTCATAGACATCATAAAGTTTACAATAACATCGCTTTGTAGCAATAGATACTCAAAAACAATAAATAATAAAACGCCACCAGCAACATGCTTGTAGGTTTTTTTATAAAATTCTACACGAACTTGATCTGTAGCGGTACTTAATAATATTTTGTTTTCTAAAGTGTTTTCCATAGTGTTTTTTATATCAGATATTGTTTTTTAAAAAGAGAAATTTAAACTTTCTTAATAACATTTGTTACAATGCCCCAAACCATAAAATCATTCTCTTTTGTAATATTTATAATCGGGTAGTTAGGGTTTTCTGGTTGCAACCAAACTTCGTTTTTTTCTACACGCAAGCGTTTTACAGTAAATTCTCCATCTAAAAAGCAAACGGCAATTTTATTATTTGTAGGAGCTAAACTCCTATCAATTACTAACAAATCATTATCATCTAAACCCGCACCAATCATAGACTGCCCTTTTACCTTTGCATAAAACGTGGTGTCTTTATTTTTAATTAATTCATCATCTAGAGAGATTCTACTTTCACTAAAATCGTCTACAGGAGATGGAAATCCTGCAGATATACCTGTGTCAACAAATATTGCTCCGTTTCCAGAGGGTAGTTTTGGGGTATAAAAAGTAAGTGTTTTCGTAGTTTCCATAGGAATGCAAATTATAACTTTTCTTTAAATCTAGATCTCTTTTATTTTAAAATATTACGCTACATTTATTGCAGATCTTTCTGGTTTTTTCAAAAAAAGGGAACAACATATAGAAAACATTTTTTCTTTGTATTGGGGCTATTAAAATTCGATTAGAATTGCAGTTAGGACAAGAGAAATTATTTCCGTTTCTGTCTTTTTGATAGCTTCTAATTTCTAATGCCTTTTCAAAATTATCTTTATATACTAGTAATTTTACACCGTCAATGGCATTGCTTATTAAATATTTTATAAGAATCAATTGTTTAATGTTTACTTTTTTTTATGGATACTTTGTGATAAGCATTTTTTAATTTTTGAATTACAGCTGCTATTTCCTCTGTATTTAAATGCCCAAATCCAAAACGAATAGCACAGGTATTTTTATCTTGATAAAGGATGGTTTTGGGAAGAAATAAATTGTTTTTTTCTGCTTCTTCAGCTAGTTTTACTAATGATATTTTAGGCTTAAATTGTAACCAAATTGTCAATCCTCCAGAAGGTGTTTTCCAATAGGCAATATCTTTAAAGTGTTCTGTTAATAGTTCGCATAAACAATCAAGTCTTTGTTTATAGAGAACTACATTTTTTTTCATCAGTCGGTAAATTTCACCTTCAATAATTAATTCAGATAACATCTGTTCTTGTATAAAATCTCCTTGCTTGTCTAGCAATTGCAAATAATTTGTGGCTTCAGAAATTAGGTTTGCTGGCGCTACCACAAATCCTGTTTGAAAACTAGGAAATAAAGATTGTCCTAGTTTTCCTAAATAAATAACCATTCCATTTGTGCCTGCGCTTGCCATGGGTAACATTGCAGAACCTTCAAACTGAAAATCATAATCGTAATCATCTTCTATAATAGCAAAACCAAACTCTTTAGCAAGTTGCAGCAAGGCTAGCCTGCGCTCTGCGCTTAAGGTTACCGTTGTAGGGTAATCTCTTTGCGCGCAGATGTAAACGCATCGAATACTGTTTTTTACAAAATGTTTTTTAATATACTCAATATCTAAACCTGCTGCGTCCACAGGAATGGTTTTGATATTTGCACCCGCTTGTTGAAAAATCATATTAGAAGCATAATTACTCAAATTCCCCACTAATACGACATCATTTTGCTGTATCAATAATTGAGAAACAATGTATAAGCTCATTTCTGAACTACGGGTGCTTAATAGATTATTCGGACTTATATGAAAACCTCTCGTTGCATTTAAATAGTTACAGAGCTGTGTTTGAAATAAAGAATAGGAATGTTCCTTTGGTTCGTTCCATTTCTTTATCAATGTTTTACGCTTCATAGCAGCGCTGTACCACCGTGTAAATTGATGTACTGGATGCAAACGTACATCTGGTTTTCCATCATTAATACTATATTTAGCATTTGTTAGTTGCACTGTAGATGCTAAATGAAAGGATTTTTGAAAAGGAAAGCCTGTTGTTTTGGCGTAGGAGTATGCTTCCTCTATTTTTTTTGATAATACTTTAATTTTTTTTGTTTTCCGATCGGGCTCTAAAATAAAGGTGCCTTTATTTGGTATGACTTCTACCCAACCTTGGGATGCCAGCTCTTCGTAAATAGCAACTGCCGTATTTCTATGTACTTTTAATAACTGGCCTAATACCCGGGTTCCGGGTAGCTTAGTACCTTTGGTTAAATATTTTCGCTGTATGGCATTTGCAATTTGTTGTGAAACTTGAATATACACGGGTTGCACCATTGCTTTATCAAAATCAATGAGTTGTTTTAGTACTGTATTTACCGGACTATCAATCATTTTAAAACTGGACTAGTTTAGTCGTCCGGAAAGTTACGACTTTTGTAGTCTATTTATACTAAAATAACACTTAAAATGAACCAAAGTAAATTACTAATTATTGCAATTTTAATTTTGCATTTGAATCTTTTTTCTCAGGAAAAAAAGGAAATACAGGCACTAGATACTATTTTAATAAAATCTACCAGAATAGATTTACCTTTTAAAGAGAATGCTAGAACCATACAAGTTATTTCTGCGGAATTTATTAAAAACAGTGCTGCTACAAACGTTGCAGATTTGTTACAGCAAGTTGCTGGTGTAGATATTAGAAGAAGAGGATCTGCCGGTAGTCAAGCAGATTTATATATTAGGGGTGGTGGTTTTGATCAAACATTATTGTTAATAGACGGTATTAAAATGGATGATGCACAAACAGGACATCATACAATGAATGCCGCTTTGCCAATTGAAGTTATCGAGAGAATAGAAATTATTAAAGGTCCGGCTGCAAGAGTTTTCGGACAAAATGCATTTACTGGCGCTATAAATATTGTAACAAAGAGCACATTAGAAAATACTGCTTCTGTAAATATAGAAGCAGGTTCTTTCGGACAATTAAATGGTTCTGTAACTGTTGGAAAAGAATTTGAAAATGCATCAATAATTGCACATGTTGGTATCTTAACTTCAGATGGATATAGACACAATTCTGATTATGAAAATAAAAACTATGTATTAAAAGGTATTTTTAATAAGAAAGAACAACCTATAGAAGTAATCGCTACTTTTTTCGATAAAAAATTCGGAGCAAACGGATTCTATGCAAGTGCAACTGCAACAGAACAATATGAAGAAACACAGAGTAGTTTGTTTGGTGCTTCTACTACTTTTAGAACGGAGAAATTTAAAATTACTCCAAGAGTTTATTGGAAAAGAGGTCAAGATGAATATGTATACATAAGAGACAACCCAAGTGTTTATAGAAACTTACATATTACGAATAAAGTAGGCGTGGAAACAAATGCTTCTTACACCTCAGATTTGGGTATTACTGGTTTTGGCTTAGATATTTCTAGAGTTTTTATAAGCAGTAATAATTTAGGAAAGAGAAATAGAACCATGGCAAACTTATTTTTAGAACACCGTTTTAAATTTGCAGATGGTAAAATAGATATTACTCCAGGTGTTGCGATTACGTATTTTTCTGATTTTAAATTTCATGCGTTTCCAGGGTTGGATATTGGTTTTAAATTGTCTGATAATTTAAAAGCCTATGGTAATTTAGGTGTTACTTACAGAATACCTACGTATACAGATTTGTATTATAATGATAGAAGTACAATTGGAAATTCTAATTTAAAACCAGAAGAAGCGTTTGCTCAAGAAATTGGATTGAAGTTTAATTCTGGAAGATTTACATCTTCTGTTGCTATTTTTAATAGAGATGCTGATAATTTAATTGATTTTATTAGACCAGATGTAACATCAAAGTATGAAGCAACAAATATTGCAAAAGTAAATACCAAAGGTTTTGAGTTAAATACAGAAACTCGTTTTAAATTAAATGAGTTCAACCAAACGTTGTCTTTTGGATATAATTATTTAAATGATGATATTTTAGATCAGAATAAAGACTTATCAAGGTATTCTTTAAATACCTTAAAGCACCAATTTATAACTCGTTTTGAGAGTAAACTATTTAAGAATGTAAGACAAAATATAATTTATAAACATGCAGAGCGCACAATTGGAACAAGTTATAATGTTTGGGATGCTTCTGTAATTGTAGCTGTTAATGCATTTAATTTTACGGTTACTGCAAATAATATATTTAATGCAGAATATATAGAGTCTGGTTTTGTACCAATGCCACCAAGTAGTCTTTTATTTGGTTTGCGCTATAATCTATAAAAGATATAATCTGAAGTAAAGAAATTTATTCTTTTACATTAAGGATTTCTAAAACTAAAAAAAAGCCTCACAAATTTAATTTGTGAGGCTTTTAAATTTTTAAAGAAGCTGTTTTTATCTAAAAATAATCTTTTAAGTGTCTGTATACATCATTCCCATTTGCAAAAAGTAATAAGGTAATCAGTAAAATAAAGCCAACAACTTGTGCATATTCTAAGAACTTATCTCCGGGTTTTCTTCCGGTAATCATTTCCCAAAGTGTAAAAACTACATGTCCACCGTCTAAAGCAGGTATTGGCAATAAGTTCATAAAACCTAACATGATAGATAAGAAAGCTGTAATCTCCCAGAAAGATTGTGCGCTCCATTCACTAGGAAAAATACTTCCAATAGAAATAAACCCACCCAAACCTTTATAAGCACCTGTGTTTGGATTAAAGATTTTCTTTAACTGCTTCATGTAATCTGTTAAGGTTTTTATAGACTTGTTCCAACCTGCAGGAATTGCTTCTAAGAATGAGTATTCGAAATCTGCTAAATCGTAATACCCTAGTTTTTCTAAATCTTTAAGACTAGTTCCACTAAACACAACGCCTATATTTCCGTAATTAGAAACCTTTACAGGTATTTCTTTAGAGGTTGCACCTCTTTTTACCGTAATAGAAATATCTTGGCCTTTAAACTCCGCTAATGCTTGTTTAGCCTCGTCATAATAAGAAATAGCATTTCCATTAATTGCTGTAACAATATCTTTAGGTTGTATATCTGCGCCACCATTTAAAGAATCTTTTTGAACATTTGCAATTACAAATGGGTATCTTACATTTAAAAAATTACCAGCACTTTTACCTCTATCCATTAATTGAGAAATAAAATCTTCTGGTATTTCTTGATCTAAAACGACACCATTTCTTTCAATTTGATAGTTATTTCCGTTGATAAACTCTAGAGGTAAACTGCGAAATTTTTTCACTTTTTCACCATCAACACTTAAAATTTTATCACCTGTTTTTAAACCTAAGTTTTTAGCTAATGCATTGTCTGCCCAAATCCCGTCTTTTACATTTTCATTTGGTAAATACCGCTCACCATAAGACCACATTAGCATAATGTAGATAAAAATTCCTAAAATAAAGTTTACAAAAACACCACCTAACATAACAATTAGGCGCTGCCAAGCTGGTTTAGATCTAAATTCCCAAGATTGTATTGGTTGCACTAGCTGCTCGGTGTCCATACTTTCGTCTATCATCCCAGAGATTTTTACATACCCTCCTAGAGGAATCCAGCCAATACCGTACACAGTATCACCAACTTTTTTCTTTAAAATTGAGAATTTATAATCAAAAAATAAGTAGAATTTTTCTACTTTAATTTTAAATAATTTTGCGGGTATAAAATGCCCTAATTCGTGCAAAACAATTAGTAAGGATAAACTTAGTATAAATTGAGATGCTTTTATTAATATTTCCATTCAGCGTTAAATCAGATTAAAAAAGATACAAATGTAAGGTTTTCGGTAGAGGTGTAAAAGAACTATTAAAGTTTGCTTTTTTAATTTAACAAATATTTTAGATAGCATTTGTTTTTGTTTGCTTTTCTAGGGTGTTTTTAAGTCGTATTTTTGTAAAATAAAATAAAACCATGGAGCTTAAATTCTTTAAAAAATCGATTCCAACATTTATTTTTTTAGCCCTTTTTTCTGTTGTTGTTATTCCTGTTTTTTATCAATTATTAAAAGTAGATGAAAAATTAAAAATTTACAATCCTGCAGATGTAAATCCACGTTTAGTAGATTTTTCTATGAAACACATTACCAAAGATCATACGATTGCAGATTTTGAATTGACCAATCAGAATGGTGAGAAAATCACGAATAAAAACTATAAAGATAAAATTTACGTTGCAGATTTCTTTTTTACGCGTTGCCAGACTATTTGTATAGCCATGGCATATAATATGAATGAATTGCAAGACTTTTATAAAAACGATGACGATATCTTGTTTCTTTCTCATTCTGTAACACCTATCATAGATAGTGTTGCTGCTTTAAAAGAATATGCCGACAGAAAAGGGGTTATAGATGGCAAGTGGAATATAACTACAGGAGCTAAAACTCATATTTATGAGCTCGCTAGAAAAAGTTATTTTGCTGTTTTAGACGAAGGTACTGGAGACGAAAACGACTTTATACACACAGAGCAATTTGTATTAGTAGACAAAGAAAAACGCATTAGAGGCTATTATGACGGAACGGAAAAAGAAGATATGGAAAAGCTGAAGAAAGATATTCTTTTGTTAAAGGAAGAATATGCCTCTCAATAACTTGTTTAGAATGATTCTAAATGGTTATATTTGCTGTCCAAATAAAAAACGTTGAATACAATAGCATCTTTACATATTGGAGAAATGGGGTATATTTCTGAAGAATCTTTAGATTCGATACCATTAAAATTATTAGAAATGGGTTGTTTGCCAGGAGCAGAGGTTCAGTTGGTACAAATAGCGCCCTTAAAAGATCCTTTATATATCTGCGTAAACGGAAGTCATTTGGCAATTAGAAAAGAAACAGCTTCAAAAATAAAAATTCTAAAAAGCGAATAATTCATGTCTAAGAAAGATATAAAAGTTGCTTTAATAGGAAATCCGAATACAGGGAAAACCTCACTCTTTAATCAACTTACGGGTTTAACTCAGAAAGTAGGAAATTATCCAGGAGTAACGGTAGATAAAAAACAAGGAACCTGTAAACTGTCTGCAACACAGAATGCAGTAATTATAGACTTACCAGGAACTTATAGTATAAACCCCACTTCTGTAGACGAAAGTATTGTTTTAAAAACCTTACTTAAAAAAGATATAAAAGAATCTCCGGATGTAATTTTAGTGGTTGCAGATGTAGAAAACTTAAAGCGAAATTTATTATTATTTTCTCAAATTAAAGATTTAGAAATCCCTACGGTTTTAGCCATAAATATGGTAGACCAAATGACTAGAAAAGGAATTTCTATTGATTTAACAGCACTAAAAGAAGAACTAAATACAGAAGTTGTTTTAATAAGTGCTAGAAAAAACCAAGGAATTGAAGCTGTAAAAGCTGCCATTATTAAGTGTCATGTTGCCGCAAAAGCAACACCAATGTGCGATAATAAGAAGATAGACCCTGCGTATTTTGAGGAGTTAAAAGCAATTAACCCAAACTACACATTGTATGAGTTGTGGTTAATGGTTACACAAAAGAATTTTCCAGAAGAAATTACGAAACAAGAAAAAGAAAAACTACTGTCTTTTAACAAAGATGTTTCTAAATTAAAGAAATACCAGCACAAAGAAACCATTTATCGCTACCAAGAGATTAATAAAATTTTAAAAAACACCTATCTAGTAGACAAGAGCAAAGCCAAAGATTTAAGGGCGAAGTTAGATAAGGTTTTTACACATAGAATCTTTGGATACTTTATTTTCTTATTGGTTTTATTGTTGATTTTTCAATCTATTTTCGATTGGTCTTCTTTACCAATGGATTTAATTGATACTACTTTTGCAGAACTATCAGATTTTGCAAGAAGTAATTTACCAACAGGTGTTTTATCAGATTTAATTGTCGAAGGAATTATTCCGGGCATTGGTGGTGTTATTATTTTTATACCACAAATTGCTATTTTATTTTTGTTTATAGCTGTTTTAGAAGAAACGGGTTATATGAGTCGTGTTGTTTTTCTAATGGATAAAATTATGCGCCGCTTTGGGATGAATGGAAAATCTATAATTCCATTAATTTCTGGAACTGCCTGCGCAATTCCTGCAATAATGGCAACCAGAACTATTTCTAGCTGGAAAGAACGTTTAATTACTATTTTGGTAGTTCCTTTTACAACGTGTTCTGCAAGACTGCCTGTTTATGCAATTTTAATTTCGTTAATTATACCAGATACAAAAATATTTGGATTTTATAATTTACAAGCTTTTACATTACTAATGTTGTATGCTTTAGGTTTTGTAACTGCAATTTTAGCAGCTTATATTTTACAGAAAACCTTAAAAATTAAAAGTAATTCTTTCTTTGTAGTAGAGATGCCTAACTATAAATTACCTTCTGTAAAAAATGTATTATTTGATGTTTTAGAAAAAACAAAAGCTTTTGTTTTAGGTGCAGGTAAAATTATTTTAGCCTTGTCTGTAGTTTTGTGGTTTTTAGCCTCTAACGGGCCAGAATCTTACAAGAATGCTGAACAAAACACCATAGAAAAAGTAGCAAATAAAAACTTAGGAGCCGATGAATTGCAACAAAAAATTGCAGCGGTAAAATTAGAAAATTCTTATATTGGTATTATGGGTAAGTCTATAGAGCCAGCTATAAGACCTTTGGGGTACGATTGGAAAATTGGAATTGCCTTAATTACATCTTTTGCAGCTAGAGAGGTGTTTGTAGGTACTTTAGCTACTATTTATAGTGTAGGTTCAGATGATGAAAACACGACTACTATTAAAGAAAAAATGCGCTCAGAAATTAATCCGGCAACGGGTAAAAAAATATTTAATTTCCCGGCGGGCATGTCTTTATTAGTTTTTTACGCGTTTGCAATGCAGTGTATGGCAACTTTAGCGATTGTAAAGCGCGAAACTAAAACATGGAAATGGCCTTTAATTCAACTTTTTGGAATGACAGGTTTGGCCTATGTATGTTCATTAATAGTTTTTCAAATTCTTAAATAATGCAAGAAATAGCCGTGTATGTATTGTTGCTTTTAGCCGTAATTTTCTTGGTGAAAAAATACGTATTTCCATCTAAGAAAAAAGGAAATTGCAATACAGGTTGTGATTGCCATTAAAAGTTAACAAAAAATTAATAGCAACCAACGTAAGGTTTTCTGTTTTTTATGACAAATTTGAAAATCAATAATAATTTAATTTATAAAAATGAAAAAATCAATATTAGCAATTGCAATTTTTGCAATCACCTTAATTAGTGCAACAGAAATTTCTGCACAAAAATTCCCTAAATTAGACTTAAGTCCTTTAGATGTAGCCGCGTTCCCAAGTAGTTATAGAAATTCAGATAAGGTTGTAAAGGTTGTTTATGGGAGGCCACAATTAAAAGGAAGAGATTTAGCGAAATTAGCACCAGCGGACAAAGTTTGGAGAACAGGAGCAAACGAAGCAGCAGAAATTACATTTTATAAAGATGTAATTTTTGGAGGGAAAGCAGTAAAAGCAGGAACCTATTCTTTATTTACTATACCCGCTTCAGAAGCAGATTGGACGGTAATTTTGAGTACAGCAAGAAATGTTTGGGGTTCTTATTTTTACAAACAAGAGGAAGATGTAGTGCGTGTTTCAGGAAAAATTTCTACATCAGAAAAAAGTATAGAAGCTTTTTCTATGTTATTTGATGAAGACATGACCTTAAAAATGGGCTGGGAAAACACAGTAGTTTCTGTTTCGATAACAGTAGCAGCGCCAGAAGATTAATTTTTAGAGACATTTTAAAAAACCGCTAGTTATTTAGAGTGGTTATAATCGCAATTATTACAATTTTAAAAGAGGCTTCCAATACAAATTGGAAGCCTCTTTTAATTTAAAGTAAAGTAGCTTTTCACTTAGAAAGATTAAACGTAAATTTGTCGCTTAATTAAGGAAATAGAAATGCAATACAATCATCAAGAAATAGAAGAAAATTGGCAAAAATTTTGGGCAGAAAATCAAACTTTTAAAGCCTCAAGCACTTCTGAAAAGCCAAAATATTATGTGTTAGATATGTTCCCGTATCCAAGTGGTGCAGGTTTGCATGTTGGGCATCCTTTAGGGTATATTGCAAGTGATATTTATGCACGTTATAAGCGTCATAAAGGCTTTAATGTGTTGCATCCGCAAGGGTATGATTCTTTTGGTTTACCAGCAGAACAATACGCAATTCAAACTGGCCAACACCCAGCAAAAACCACAGAAGCAAACATTGCAACCTATAGAAAACAATTAGATAAAATTGGTTTTTCTTTTGATTGGAGTACAGAAGTAAGAACTTCTAACCCTGAATATTATAAATGGACACAGTGGATTTTTATTCAGTTGTTTAATTCTTGGTACCATAAAGACACAGACAAAGCAGAAGATATTTCTACTTTAATTTCAATTTTCAAAAAATCTGGAAACGCGAAAGTAAATGCTGTATCAGATGAAGATATTGCCTTTTTTTCTGCGGAAGAATGGAACGCATTTTCAACAACCGAAAAAGAAGCAATTTTATTACAATACCGTTTAACTTTTTTATCGGATACAGAAGTAAATTGGTGTCCGGGTTTAGGAACCGTTTTAGCAAATGATGAAATTGTAAACGGCGTATCAGAAAGAGGAAGTCATCCTGTAGTTCGTAAAAAGATGACCCAATGGTCTATGCGAATTTCTGCATATGCACAGCGTTTATTAGACGGTTTAGAAACCATAGATTGGCCACAGCCTTTAAAAGATTCTCAAACAAATTGGATTGGGCGTTCTCAAGGAGCCATGGTTTCTTTTGATGTTGCAAATGGTACTGAGAAAGTAAGTTCTGAAGTAAAATTATCTTATAAAGAACTAGAAGCTTTAAAAGAACTAAGACAAAACTTATCGAAAGCAGAAACCATTCTTTGGGATGAATTAAAAAATAAAAAAGGTGCAGCAAAATTCAGAAAAAAATATACGATTGGTGCATTTTT
Organism: uncultured Polaribacter sp.; assembly: GCA_913061165.1. Lineage (GTDB taxonomy): Bacteria > Bacteroidota > Bacteroidia > Flavobacteriales > Flavobacteriaceae > Polaribacter. Next base: position 28,226 of record CAJXTJ010000006.1, on the reverse strand, counting down.
GGTAGATTATGTATGCTTGGCAAAAAATATAATTGTAGAGTTTTCTGGAAAAGAAGAGGAAGCAGCAAGAACTGAATTCTTTGCAAAAGAGGGATTTAATGTGGTTCGTTTTACAAATGAAGAAGTTATTGAAAACGTACTTTCTGTAGTTTCTAAAATTAATGCAGCAATTCAATTTCCAAAAGCAATTGAAAAAGGAGCTAAAAAAGAAGTAGCTTTAACGGCAAAAAATCAATATAAAATAGCGGTTTTTACCACAAGACCAGACACTATTTTTGGTGTCTCTTTTATGACGCTTGCTCCAGAGCACGAGTTGGTTTCCAAAATTACTACGGATGCTCAAAAAGCAGCTGTTGAAAAGTATATTACAGCCACGGCAAAACGCTCTGAACGCGATCGAATGGCAGATGTAAAAACTATTTCTGGTGTATTTACAGGAGCGTATGCAATACATCCTTTTTCTGGGGAGAAGGTTCAAATCTGGATTGGAGATTACGTACTAGCAAACTACGGAACAGGAGCCGTAATGGCAGTACCTTGTGGAGATCAAAGAGATTACGATTTTGCTAAAAAGTTCGAAATTCCTATTCCTAATATTTTTGAGGGAGTCGATATTTCTGAAGAAGCACACACCGGTAAAGACGCAACAAAAATTGCAAATTCCGATTTTTTATCAGGACTAAAATATAAGAAAGCATTAAAATTATCCATTTTTGAAATGGAGAAACGGGGCTTTGGTTACGGCAAAATAAATTACCGTTTGCGAGATGCTGTTTTTAGCAGACAACGTTATTGGGGAGAACCATTTCCAGTGTATTATAAAGACGGAATGCCTCAAATGATTGACGCAAAACACCTGCCAATTGTATTGCCAGAAGTAGAAAAATACCTACCAACAGAAGATGGAAAACCACCTTTAGGAAATGCAACAGCATGGGCTTGGGATTCTCGTGCAAAGAAAGTAGTTTCTAATGAGAAGTTAAAAAATAAAACGGTGTATCCTTTAGAGTTAAATACAATGCCTGGTTGGGCAGGAAGTTCTTGGTATTTTAATAGATATATGGATGCTGCCAATACAGCAGAATTTGCAAGCAAAGAAGCCTTAGATTATTGGAAAGAAGTAGATTTATATATTGGAGGTTCTGAACATGCAACAGGGCATTTATTGTATGCGCGTTTTTGGCAAAAATTCTTGTTTGATAAAGGGATAGTGCCTGTAGATGAGTTTGCAAAAAAACTGATAAACCAAGGGATGATTTTAGGGACTTCTGCTTTTGTATACAAAGCAACTGCTTTTGTAAAAGAAGGCTGTGGTTGTGCTGATGAAAAATCGAATGATGATGTTTTAAATAAAATACCAACAGTACTTGTTTCTAAGAATTTATTTAGTTCTGATGACGAATTTGAAACGGTTGTTAAAAACTATCTAATGGATAAAGGGTTTTTGAGTCCTTTGAATGCAGACATCGTAATGATTGTAAAGACCGAAATTCATGCAGATGTTTCTTTGGTAAATACCTCTGATGAGTTGGATGTTGATGCTTTTAAAAATCATGCCTTAAATGCAGCTTATAAAAACTCCGAATTTATTTTAGAAGATGGAGTTTACAAAGTAAAGCGTGAAGTAGAAAAAATGTCTAAGTCGAAATACAATGTTGTAAATCCGGATGCTATTGTTGCCCAATACGGTGCAGATGCATTGCGTTTGTTCGAAATGTTTTTAGGGCCTTTAGAACAAGCAAAACCTTGGAAAACTTCAGGTATTTCTGGAGTTTCATCCTTTTTAAAGAAATTATGGAAACTGTATTTTAACGAAGAAATTTTTGAAGTTTCAAAAGAGAAAGCAACAAAAGAGGAGTTAAAGGTTTTACACAAAACAATTAAGAAGGTTCAAGAAGATATAGAGCGTTTTTCTTTTAACACTTCTGTTTCTACCTTTATGATTGCGGTAAATGATTTAACAACATTAAAATGTAATAAGCGGGCTATATTAGAACCTTTATTAGTTTTATTATCTCCGTATGCACCGCATATTTCAGAAGAACTATGGAGCAAACTAGGAAATAAAAAATCTATTTCTACGGCAGATTTTCCGGTTTTTGATGCAAAACATTTGGTAGAAAGTGCTAAAAATTATCCGATTTCATTTAATGGTAAAATGCGTTTTACGTTAGAACTTTCATTGGATTTATCAAAAGAAGAAATAGAAAAAGCAGTTTTAGTACATGAAAAAACAATTGCACAATTAGAGGGTAGAACTCCTAAAAAAGTAATTGTTGTTCCTGGTAAAATTATAAATATCGTTGGTTAAAGGCGCAGCCTTTATATGTATTAGTTTGTTTGTAAAATGTCATTGCGAGGCACGAAGCAATCTGCTAGTCGGTTTATGTAATTTATTTGTCATTTCGAAAAGTGCCTTTTTAGGCGATTGAGAAATCGTATTAAAAAAAATCGAAAGATTATTACTGAAACGTGATTTAGTAAGAATAGAATACATCAAAAAAAATAAAAAAAATGATTGATTTTTTCGAAATTATTGGGTTATTAGCAGCGTGTATTACAACAGCATCATTTTTGCCGCAGGTTTTTAAAACGTACAAAACAAAAGATACCTCAGGGTTGTCTCTTACCATGTATGTTGCTTTTTTTATTGGAATTGTTTTATGGTTAATTTATGGAATTCACCTAAACAGTTTGCCAATGATTTTAGCGAATGCAATTACTGCCATGCTCTCTTTATTTCTAATAATTATGAAATTAAAGCATAAATAAGAAGTGAAGGGATAAAAACTACAAAAGCCATTACTGCGCAATTTTTGGGTTGTAATGATTTTTTATTTGATTATCTTTAACCTAAATTATACTATTAATGTCTTTAGGAATCGTTTTTAAAGCCCAATAAAAAATCATAAAATTTGATTCGTTTAACCAGCATCTCTTTAAGAATTCGTATTTTTTTATCCATGATTTTATTGGTGTTGTTAACATCTATTTTAATTTTGGTAGTAACGGTATACCAGTATGATGAGCAGACAAAAGACTATAATATTCAGCGTTTTGAGCGTAAAGAAGTTATTGCAAAAAAAACAATTGAATTAGAACTTACAAATAAAACCACACACGCCGTAAATTCAGATAATTTATCGAAGATTTTTCAGGATAGAATTTATGAGATATCCTCTATAAACAAACTAAATATTACAATTTATAGCTTAAAAGGAAACTTACTAAAAACCTCCTTTGGTAATGCGTTTGAAAAAATAGACACTACCCCTTTAACAGCGTATATAGTCTCTGAATTGGCAAAAAACTCCAATCATAGAATTTTAAAAAATAAAGAAATTGATGGTACAAGTTATCAAACCTCCTATTCTTATATAAATGGCCCAAAATTTAAACGAATAGGTATTTTAGAATTGCAGTTTACGCAAGACAACTCTGAAATAGAAGCTGAGCTTAAAGAGTTTATTTACAGATTAAGTTTGGTGTACTTGCTCATGTTTTTGTTAGCAATTTCTTTTGCTTATTTTTTGTCTAGTTATATTACACGATCAATAAAGACCATTTCAGATAAAATGCAGCAAACGCGTTTGAACGAAAGAAATGAGAAAATTATATTAAATAACGCAAGCTCAGAAATTGAGATTTTAGTAGATGCTTATAATAATATGATAGATCAGTTAGAAGAAAGTGCAGTAAGATTAGCTAAAAGTGAAAGAGAACAGGCTTGGAGAGAAATGGCAAAACAAGTAGCCCATGAAATTAAGAATCCGCTAACACCAATGCGTTTGTCTGTGCAAAGTTTTGAACGAAAATTTAATCCAGAAGACGAAAATATTAAAGAAAAACTAAAAGAATATAGTCAGACTTTAATTCAACAAATAGATGTTATGAGTTCAATAGCCTCTGCTTTTTCAGATTTTGCAAAAATGCCAACGCAGAAAAAAGAAAAAATAGAAATTATAAGTATTGTAAAATTAGCACTCGATATTTTCAACGAGAAATCTCTAAAATACCTAACAAAAGAAAAGGAATTATACGCTTTTTTAGATAAAACACAGCTAATTAGAATTGTAACTAATTTGGTTAAAAATGCACTTCAGGCAACAGAAAACGAAGAAAACCCTTTCATAAATGTTGAAGTAATATCTAAAGGGACTAAAATAAAAATTGTAGTTTCAGACAATGGAAAAGGAATTTCTGATGCGGTAAAAGATTTAATTTTCGAACCGAAGTTCACCACAAAAACAAGCGGAATGGGCTTAGGTTTGCCAATGATAAAAAACATTATAGAAGCGTACGATGGTGCTATTTCATTCACTTCAAATAAAGGTACTGGAACGGTTTTTACTGTAATTTTACCAAAAAAATAAAATTAATTTAAAGTAGAATTTATAGTTTTAACACCCATTTTAAATAGATAACAAAATGATTTTCGAAAATATTTTAGTTCAAAAGACAGCTGCTTTAGCACAAATAACAATCAACAGACCAAAAAAATTAAATGCCTTAAACAAGGCAACTATATATGAGCTACACAAAGCATTTGATGCTTTAGAAAGCGACTTAAATATAAAAGTAATTATACTTACAGGTAGTGGAGAAAAGGCATTTGTTGCAGGAGCAGACATCTCTGAATTTGCACATTTTACTAGTGATGAAGGTGCTACTTTAGCGAGAGAAGGCCAAGAAATATTATTTAATTTTATTGAAAATTTAGCTACACCTGTAATTGCTGCAATCAATGGTTTTGCATTAGGTGGCGGTTTAGAATTGGCAATGGCTTGTCATTTTAGAATTGCATCAGACAATGCAAAAATGGGTTTGCCAGAAGTTTCGCTTGGGGTAATTCCGGGCTACGGTGGTACACAGCGTTTGCCGCAGTTGGTGGGTAAAGGAAAAGCAATGGAAATGATTATGACTGCCGGAATGATTTCTGCAGAAGATGCCAAAGCCTTCGGATTGGTAAACCATGTAACAACACAAGAAGAGTTAATACCATTGGTAGAAAAAATTGCAAGTAAAATATTAAGAAACTCTTCGGTAGCAATTTCTGCTGCAATTGTTGCTATAAATGCAAATTTCGAGGATGGTGTAAACGGTTTTGATGCAGAAATTAATGCTTTCGGAGAATGTTTCGGAACGGAAGATTTTAGAGAAGGAACTACCGCTTTTCTTGAAAAAAGAAAACCTGATTTCTCTGGGAATTAAAATAAAAAAAGCGAGCCAATTAAGACTCGCTTTACCACTAAACTTTAGCATTAGCTTAATGAACAATTAACTAAATTATTTATATTTTAAAACTTTTACTGTAATTTTTGTTGTTAGCCTTTATAGCTACTGTATAATTTCCTTTTTTGTTTTTTAACAATCTAAGGGCTCTATTTAAAATTTTAGCACCTTTAGCATTTTCAGTATAAATGATATCACCTTGATAGTATAAAGTTATTTTTACAGGCTGGTTTTCTAAAGATATTTTAGAAATAAGTAGTAAATTATCTTGAATTCTAATAACGGGCTTAAAAATTGTTTTATTTTCTTCAGGTGTAAAAGTAACGAGTCCGTTTTCTACTAAAAATGGCTTTATAATTGTTTCAAAATCCTTTTCTAATTCTGCTGTATACATACCGTTTTCTAAACCAGTTAAATCAAATGTTCTGGCATAATTTCCAGCCATTTCAATAATGTTGGTATACATTACAGTATTATTTTCGTTTTTTATAGATAAAATTTGTCCTTTTCTTACAGCTGTAAATTCAACTTTAACTTTTTTCCCGTCTATAGTTGTAGAAATGTTTTTATCTGTTGCGTAACTTACTAATGATAATAATAGTGTAACTGCTACCAAGTGCTTTTTAAGTGTTGTTTTCATATTTTTTTATTTAAGTATAATGAACACTACAAAATTAGGGCAGATTTAGAACTTAGAAAACATCTAAATTGACGATTTTGTGTTCTATATTGTCACTATACTCAATATTATATAAGCATTAAGTTAATATGGTATACAATTAAGTTAATTTTATATAACATATTACTTTTAAGTATTGTAATTTTGTATTAAATGAGTACCCATTGAATATAAAACCAACATTAGAAAAAATTACACCAAGTTTTGGTAGTTCGTTATTAGTAAAAAAGCACGTGCAATTTTTGAAGACTAATAAAGCTTTTTGGCATTTTCATCCAGAAATAGAAATTGTATATGTAAATAAAGGAAAAGGAAAAAGACATATTGGAAATCATATAAGTTATTTTAACAATAGCCAATTGGTATTAATTGGGTCTAATTTGCCACATTTAGGTTTTATGGATCGTTTAACAACCAATGGTTCTGAAACATTAATACAGTTTAAACCAGAGTTTTTAGGAGAAGATTTTTTTAAAATTCCAGAGATGGTTGCTATTGCTCAGCTTTTTGAGCGTGCAAAAAAAGGAATTCGATTTAATATTGAAATAAAGAAGAGAATTGGCGCTAAAATTGAAGAGTTAGTAGATTTAGAAGGCCCTCATAGAATTATTTCTTTCTTAGATATTTTAAGAGAATTAGCGCAAACAGATGATTATACAATTTTAAATGCAGATGGTTTTGCTTTTGAAACGCAGCCACAAGATAGTAGTAAAATAGATATCATATTTAAACATATAAATGAGAATTTTAACCAGCATATAAGTTTAGATGAAATTGCAGGGTTGGTTAGTATGACGGTGCCTGCCTTTTGCCGGTTTTTTAAAAAAACAACTTCAAAGACATTTACTAAATTAGTAAATGAGTACAGAGTTGTGCATGCTACAAAATTGCTATCCGAAAGTAATATGAGTATTACAGATATTTGTTTTGAGTGTGGTTTTAATAATTTTTCTCATTTTAATAAATTATTTAAAGAGTTTACAGGTAAATCTGCCTCAAAATATAGAAGTCAAATATTAAAACTTGTACAGTAAATAAAAATTTTTATGAAAATGAAAACCAGCAAAGATAAAATTGAAGAAACACTAAGTTATTATACTTTTAAAAGTTTAGAAACTTTAAATTTTATAAATTCTAATTCGAATTTAACGGTAGAAGAAATCATAGAAAAGGCAGAAGAACTTGCGGTGTTAGAATATAAAATTACTGCTTTAGAGGCAGCAAAGGAAAATTAAACTACTTTAAACCATCCCATTCATCATAAAACTGTTTTAGAAATTCCTCCATATACTGGTGCCTTTCTGCAGCAATTTTTTTTCCAGAAGCGGTGTTCATTTGGTCTTTTAATAAGAGTAGTTTTTCATAAAAATGATTAAGCGTTGGCGCATCAGAATTCTTATATTGCTCTTTTGTCATGTTTAAATCTGGAATAATTTCAGGATCGTACAACGCCCTGTTTTTAAAGCCCCCATAGTTAAAACAACGGGAAATGCCAATAGCACCAATAGCATCTAACCGGTCTGCGTCTTGCACAACTTCTAGTTCTTTAGAAGTAAATGTTTTCATTTCTTTATCAAAAGAATTTTTATAAGAAATATGCTGTATTATGTTTACAACATGCTGAATGATTTCTTTGCTTACATTTTGGTTTGTAAGAAATTCAGAAGCTATTCTCGGTCCAATAGTTTCATCACCATTATAAAATTTAGGATCTGCTATATCATGTAAAAGTGCAGCTAGAGAAACTACAAAGGTATCAACTTTTTCATCTTTAGATATTAAAAGTGCGTTTTTAAATACGCGTTCTATGTGAAACCAATCATGCCCTCCTTCGGCATTTTTTAATTCCTTTTTCACAAAGGCAATGGTAGCCGTAATAATTTTCTCTTTGTCCATTATTTTATGATTGCAAACCACATATTGCGAACTATTAGGATACTAATGTTCAGGTGGTTTTGTAAAAATAAAAAAATCCACTCTAATTAGAGTGGATTTTTTTAAAAGTCTTTATTTAAAATGATACTAGCAAAACTCATCATAAGCTTGCGCTAAATTCTGAGCAATCATTTGTGCAGATCTACCTTCTATATGGTGGCGTTCTAACATGTGTACCAAGTTACCATCTTTAAACAATGCAATTGCTGGTGAAGATGCTGGAAAAGGAATCATAAACTCTCTTGCTTTTTGTGTAGATTCTTTTTCTACACCTGCAAAAACAGTAGTTAAGTTAGTAGGTGTTTTTTCTGCACCTAAAGAAGCAATTGCTCCTGGTCTTGCAGTACCAGCTGCGCAACCGCAAACTGAGTTTACCATTACTAATGTTGTTCCTTCTTTAGACATTGCGTTCTCAACGTCTTTACTTGTATATAATGCTTCAAAACCTGCGTTGGTTAATTCTTCGCGCATTGGTTTTACTAATTCTTCTGGATACATAATTGTTATAATTTTAAAAGGCAAAGATATACATAAGTTCAGCAAAATTCAAATTTAAAGGCATTGTTGTTGTAATGCAAATATCAATAAAATTGATGCTTTTAAAATAGTCTTAAAAATACTGCTTTTCATATCTTTGAAAAATATAAAACATAATTATGGGAAATTTTACAAAATGGTTAGGAGCAGGTTTAGGTTTTACTTTTGGTGGCCCAATTGGTGCTGCGTTGGGGTTTGCTATTGGTAGTTTTGTAGGTGGTTTTTCTGAAGCAGATTTAACAGAAGAACAAAGAGCGTACCAGCAAAGAGCTGGAAACAGCAGAGGAGGTGCAGATACACAATCTGGAGATTTTGAAATGAGTTTATTGGTGTTAGCCTCTATTGTTATTAAGGCAGATGGCAGAATAGACCCGAAAGAATTGGATTTTGTGAGAGCACAATTTACAGGAATGTATGGTAAAGAAAGAGCAAACAGTGCTTTTAAGCTTTTTAAAGGGATTGTTAAAAAAGAGATTTCTGCAAGGCAAGTTTGTATGCAAATAAGAAGTCATATGCCACATGCTTCTCGTTTACAATTGCTTCATTTCTTATTTGGTATTGCAAAAGCAGATGGTTTTGTTACCGAGAGTGAAGTGGAAGAAATAAGAAAAATTGCAGGGTATCTGTATATAAATGACAGAGATTACACCTCTATAAAAGCCATGTTTTATGATGCATCTGACAATGCATATAAAATTTTAGAGATTACAAAAGAGGCTTCTACCACTGAAGTAAAGAAGGCGTATCGAAAAATGGTTAAGAAATACCACCCAGATAAATTAGTAGGTTTAGGTAAAGAACATTTAAAAGGTGCTAATGAAAAATTTCAAAGTATTCAAGAAGCATATGATAGAATAAAAAAAGAAAAAGGAATGTAAATTGATTTCAAAAAGTTTGTTTTCCTATTCCTTTTATGCCAAGAAGTAGCGCTTCTAACTTATTCTTTGTTATTTTAATTGCTTTAGATTCGAACTAAAGAAGAAGGTAAGAAACACCGATTAAATGCGTTCGTTTGTAAAAGGCACAATTTCAATATCTTTACGACGCTGCAACTTTGCTATCTAATTTCTCCATCAAACTCAAAAAATTGATTAATTTCGCATTCTTATAAGAAACAATACATAATGAGCGCGAAATTCCCTGAATATAAAGGACTTGACTTACCAAAAGTAGCAGAAGAAATGCTAGATTACTGGCAAGAGCATAACATATTTGAAAAAAGTGTAACTACTCGAGAAGGCGCTGAGCCTTATGTTTTCTTTGAAGGACCTCCTTCTGCAAACGGATTACCAGGAGTTCACCACGTTTTAGCGCGCGCTATTAAAGATATTTTTCCACGTTATAAAACCATGAAAGGATACCAAGTAAAGCGAAAAGCTGGTTGGGATACGCATGGTTTACCTATAGAATTAGGCGTAGAAAAAGAGCTAGGTATTACCAAAGAAGACATTGGGAAGAAAATTTCTGTAGAAGATTATAATGCTGCTTGTAGAACAGCAGTAATGCGTTATACAGGCATTTGGAATGATTTAACAGAGAAAATGGGCTATTGGGTAGATATGGAAGATCCATATATTACCTATGAGCCAAAATATATGGAATCTGTTTGGTGGTTGCTAAAAGAGATTTATAATAAAAAATTAATTTACAAAGGCTATACCATTCAGCCATATTCGCCAAAAGCCGGTACAGGTTTAAGTTCTCACGAATTAAATCAGCCAGGAACTTACCAAGACGTAACAGATACTACGGTTGTTGCACAGTTTAAGGCCGTACAAAATACGTTGCCAGGCTTTTTACAAAACGAAGGAACGGTTTATTTCATCGCTTGGACCACCACTCCTTGGACGTTGCCAAGTAATACTGCATTAACAGTTGGCCCTAAAATAGAATATGTTTTAGTGTCTACCTTTAATCAATATACCTTTGAACCTACAAAAGTAATTCTAGCTAAAAAATTAGTTGGAAAGCAATTTGCAGGGAAAAATAATTTTGAAGTGGAAACTTTGGAAGCATTAAGCGCATACAATTCTGGTGATAAAAAGATTCCTTTTTACGTTGTTAAAGAATTTGTAGGGAAAGACTTAGTCGACATTAAATACGAACAAATCTTAGATTACGGTTGTGAATTTGAAAATAAACAAGATGCTTTTAGAGTAATTTTGGGTGATTTTGTCACCACAGAAGACGGAACCGGAATTGTACATACAGCGCCAACTTTTGGAGCAGATGATGCAATCGTTGCAAAACAAGCGGTGCCAGAAATTCCGCCAATGTTGGTAAAAGATGAGAATGATAATTTAGTTCCGTTAGTAAATTTACAAGGAAAGTTTAGACCAGAAATGGGTGAATTTGCTGGTAAATATGTAAAGAACGAATATTATGCAGATGGCGAAGCACCAGAAAAATCGATTGATGTTGAGCTAGCTATTAAATTAAAAATAGAAAATAAAGCCTTTAAGGTAGAAAAATACAAGCACAGTTATCCGAATTGTTGGCGTACCGATAAACCAATTTTATACTATCCGTTAGATTCTTGGTTTATAAAAGTAACCGATATAAAAGATAGAATGCACAGTTTAAACAAAACCATTAACTGGAAACCAGAGTCTACAGGAACTGGGCGTTTTGGAAACTGGTTGGCAAATGCAAATGATTGGAACTTATCGCGGTCTCGTTATTGGGGAATTCCCTTACCAATCTGGAGAACAGAAGATGGTAAAGAAGAAATTTGTATAGGTTCTGTTGAAGAATTAAAAAATGAGATGGCAAAGGCCGTTGCAGCTGGCGTTTTAGCAAAAGATATTTTTGAAGATTTTGAAATTGGAAATAATTCTGAAGAAAACTATGCAAAAATAGATTTACATAAGAATATTGTAGATGAAATAGTATTAGTTTCTGCTTCGGGACAGCCAATGAAACGTGAAAGCGATCTAATTGATGTTTGGTTCGATTCTGGTTCTATGCCTTATGCGCAGTGGCATTATCCGTTTGAAAATAAACAGAAAATTGATGAAAACGAATCTTTTCCAGCAGATTTTATTGCAGAAGGAGTAGACCAAACAAGAGGTTGGTTCTATACCTTACATGCAATTTCAACGATGGTTTTTGATTCTGTAGCGTATAAAAATGTAGTTTCTAACGGTTTGGTTTTAGATAAAAATGGACATAAAATGTCTAAACGTCTTGGAAATGCAACAGATCCTTTTACAACATTAGCTACATACGGTGCAGATGCAACCCGATGGTATATGATTTCAAATGCAAACCCATGGGACAATTTAAAATTCGATTTAGAAGGAATTGAAGAGGTGAAACGTAAGTTTTTTGGAACGTTATACAACACGTATTCATTTTTTACTTTATACACAAATATTGATGGTTTTTCATATGAAGAAGCAGATATTCCTTTAGAAAAAAGACCAGAATTAGACCGTTGGATTTTATCAGAATTACACACTTTAATCAATAAAGTAGATAAATTTTACGAAGCATACGAACCTACAAGAGCCGCAAGAGCAATATCAGACTTTACACAAGATTATGTAAGTAACTGGTATGTGCGTTTAAGTAGAAGACGTTTCTGGAAAGGAGATTACCAGACAGATAAAATTTCTGCGTATCAAACCTTGTATACCTGTATGAATACCATCGCAAAATTAGGCGCACCAATTGCACCGTTTTTTATGGATCGATTGTACCAGGATTTAAACGCTGTAACTAAGAAAGAAACCTCAGAAAGTATTCATTTATCTGATTTTCCTGTGTATAATGAAAGCTTTGTTGATAAAAGCTTAGAACACAAAATGGAAAGTGCACAAACCATCTCTTCTTTAGTACTTTCTTTAAGAGCAAAAGAGAAGATAAAAGTAAGACAACCACTTCAGAAAATAATGATTCCTGTTGACGGTGTAGCGCAAAAAGAGACTATTTTAGCTGTTGCAGACCTAATTAAGAATGAAGTAAATATAAAAGAAATTCAGATTTTAGACGATGCATCAGAGATCTTAATTAAACAAATTAAACCTAATTTTAAAACATTAGGTCCTAAATTTGGAAAAGATATGCGTCTTGTAGCTGCTGAAATTCAAAAGTTCAATCAAGAAGATATTAACAAAATAGAGAAAGATAAACACATTTCTATCGAGGTTAACGAGAAAAATATTATTTTGGATGTCTCGGATGTAGAAATATCATCTAAGGATATAGAAGGTTGGTTGGTTGCAAATGAAGGAGCGTTAACAGTGGCTTTAGACGTTACTATTTCTGAAGAGTTGCGTAAAGAAGGAGTTGCCAGAGAATTGGTAAACAGAATTCAAAACGCAAGAAAAGATACAGGTTTAGAAGTAACAGATAAAATTAAGTTAACAATTTTAAATTTTGAAAACTTACAAAAGTCTATTTCTGATAATAAAGAATATATTATGAGTGAAACATTAACTAAGGAATTGGTTTTTGTAGATACCTTAAGCAATGGTACAGAAATTGAATTTGATACCATTAAAAGTAGAATATTAATCGAAAAAATGTAATAGTATGTTGGACGTTAAATTAAGATATTCAGACGAAGATCTACAGGAGTTCAGAGTAATTATTGATCAAAAAATAGCCAGAGCAGAGGCAGATTTAGCTTCATTAGAGAGTGCTTATAAAAATAACGCAGGAAACGGTACAGATGATACATCACCATCATTTAAATCTTTTGACGAAGGTTCTGAAGTAATGAGTAAAGAAGCTAATGTGCAACTTGCCATAAGACAAGAGAAGTTTATTAGAGATCTTAAAAATGCATTAATGCGAATAGATAATAAGACCTACGGTGTTTGTAGAGTTACACGTAAATTAATTCAAAAAGAACGTTTAAAACTAGTGCCTCATGCTACTTTAAGTATTGAAGCAAAACGCAAACAATAACATTTAAAAGGCTTCCATTTTGGAAGCCTTTTAAGTATTACAAAGAGTAGTTAGTTTAGTAATTTCTCAACTAAAATAAAATATAGTTAATGGATATTGGTAAGAATACTTTACTAAAAACATTGTGTTTCTTTATTCTAATTTCAAGTAGTACCTTCTCTCAAAAAAAAATCATAAAAAAGCTTACAACCAACACTAAAGAAATAGTTATTTTTACTAAGGGTTTGGATGATTTGGTTTTAGAAAATTCAACTTCTAAATTTATAGAAATTTTGTTATATGCAGAAGACCCAAATAAGCAGCACATTGTAATTGAAGAAAAAAGTATCAAAACTGAAATAAAATTTAAGATTCCCGTTTTTAAAAGTGAAGACGCTGTCTTTAGAAAGTACATTACAAAAAGATTAAAAAGAGCATCGGTAACGATTAAAATTCCAAAAAATAAGGAGGTTTCTATTTTTGGAGAACATATAAATATTGCTTCTAAAAGCTACAATGGAAACTTAAATGTTTTGATAGAAAAAGGCATTGTTAAGTTAGACACCATCCAGCAAAACCTGGCCTTAAAAATGTATGAAGGAAACCTGTTTGGAGTGCTTAAAAAATCAAATTTAACAATAGCTTCTAAGATTGGTAAAATTAAAATTGATGCTGTTTTTTATAAAAAAAAATATGAAGAAAACAGAACGTATACGAGCAAAGAAATAGCAATTACTACTTTAAAAGGTAATATTTTCTTAACACACCGATAAATCTAATAATAGTGTTATTTTTGTTATCATAAATTAAAAAAAAATGTCAAAAAAGAAGCTGGCAATCTTTACTATAATTATTGCAATTTTATTAGATCAGATTATAAAAATCTATGTAAAAACGCACTTTGTTTTGGGCGAAGAAGTAGTATTTTTTGACTGGTTTAGAATCCATTTTACCGAGAACAACGGTATGGCAATGGGTTTTGAATTTGGCGGTAAAGCAGGAAAACTTTTTTTAACTTTATTTAGAGTGGTGGCTGTGTCTGCAATTATTTATTGGTTAATGGGTGCTATAAAAGCCAAAACACACAATGCTGTAATTGTGGCTATTGCTTTAATTTTTTCTGGGGCAGTAGGTAATATTATAGATTCTATTTTTTACGGAGTTATTTTTGATCACCCTACGCGCAGCCTAGCGAAAATGTTTCCAGAAAATACTACAGGAGAATTATTCTATGGGAAAGTAGTAGACATGTTTTATTTTCCGCTTTGGCAAGGAACTTTACCAGAATGGATTCCTTTCATGGGTGGAGAAATGTTTACTTTCTTTCAGTATATATTTAATCCTGCAGATGCTTTTATTTCTGTTGGTGTTGCGTTGTTATTTGTTTTTAGCAAACAAGCTTTTCCGAAATAAGAGTACTAGTTGTTTTACAAAGAAAAAGTGGAGACGCGAATTTCATGAGTTATTAAAAAGAAGGTTTTTTTAGAAAGCTTGTCTAAAGGGTGTCTACTTTCTACTAGATTTCAAAGACTATCTATGAATTCAGTGTATCAATTATAAATTTGCGTAATTTTGTAGTATGTCTGCATCTTTAGAACTTCAAGTAAAAACCTTACCAAATGAGCCCGGTGTGTATCAATATTTTGATAAAAATGAGGTAATTATTTATATTGGGAAAGCTAAAAACTTAAAGAAAAGAGTTTCTTCTTATTTTTCAAAAACACATGACAACGGCAAGACCAAGGTTTTAGTAACTAAAATTGTAAGTATAAAACATATTGTTGTAGCAACTGAAACGGATGCTTTATTACTAGAAAACAATCTCATAAAAAAACACAAGCCACGGTATAATATTTTATTAAAAGACGATAAAACATACCCTTGGATTTGCATAAAAAAAGAACGTTTTCCTAGAATTTTTATGACGCGTAGGGTTATAAAAGACGGCTCGGAATACTTTGGACCTTATACTTCTATAAAAACCGTTCGAATTTTATTAGATTTAATAAAAGAGCTGTATCCTTTAAGAACTTGCACGTATGACTTAAGCCATCAAAATATAAATGAAGGCAAATATAAGGTCTGTTTAGAATACCATTTAAAAAATTGCAAAGGAGCTTGTGAAAATTTAGAAACAGAAAGTCATTATAACAACTCTATAAAAGCCATTAGAAATATTATTAAAGGAAACTTTAAAGAAGGTTTAGAGAAGTTTCAAGAAATGATGCTGGTATTTGCAGAAAAAATGGAGTTTGAAGAAGCGCAAAAAATTAAAGAGAAACTAAGCTTATTAGGCAATTATCAATCGAAGAGTACCATTATAAATCCTGCGATAAACAATGTAGATGTTTTTTCTATTATTTCTGATGAAACGCATGGTTACGCAAACTTTTTGAAAATTTCTAATGGTGCTATTATTCAATCTCATACTACAGAAATTAAGAAAAAATTAGCCGAAACAGATACAGAATTATTAACGCATTTTATTGTTGAAATAAGACAGCGTTTTAGCTCTATTTCTCCAGAAATTTATGTGCCTTTTAATGTGAATTTGGGTGGAATAGTAAAAGTAACGATTCCTAAATTAGGAGATAAAAAACGCATTGTAGAACTTTCGGAAAGAAATGCAAAATATTACCGACAAGAGCAATTTAAACAGACACAAATTGTAGATCCAGAGCGGCATGTAAAAAGGATTATGGCGCAGATGAAAAAAGATTTGCGTTTGCATGTAGAACCCCGTCATATCGAGTGTTTTGATAATTCTAACATTCAAGGAACGCACCCTGTTGCAGCTTGTGTAGTTTTTAGAGATGGAAAACCAAGTAAAAAAGAGTACAGACATTACAACATAAAAACGGTTGTAGGGCCAGATGACTTTGGTTCTATGGAAGAGGTGGTTTTTAGGCGCTACAAGCGCTTATTGGAAGAAGAACAAACGTTGCCACAATTAATTATTGTAGACGGTGGAAAAGGGCAGTTATCTTCTGGGTTAAAAGCTTTAGAAGATTTGGGTTTGCGTGGTAAAATAGCCATTATAGGGATTGCTAAAAGATTAGAGGAAATTTATTATCCAGACGACCCTATTCCGTTATACTTAGATAAAAAATCTGAAACTTTAAAGATTACACAATATTTAAGAAACGAAGCGCATAGATTTGGAATTACCTTTCATAGAAACAAACGAAGTAAAAGCGCTATAAAATCTGAGTTAGAGCAAATTCCTGATGTGGGTGTGCAAACAATTACAACTTTATTGCGCAAGTTTAAATCGGCAAAACGCGTAAAAGAAGCCTCATTAGAAGAATTAAAAGCAGAAATTGGGCATGCTAGAGCGGTAAAAGTTCACAGCTTTTATCACAAAAAATAAGCAATCTTTTTTTAATTTTAAAGCAAAAAAAAACCATGAAATTCATCATGGTTTTTAAATAATTACTCTTATTTCTTAGTCATTTTGTTTTGTACTTAAATAGAATTCTTCATAGGTATTTAGAAGGTTCATTAAGCCAGAAATTAAATCTTTAGTTTCTAGTAGTAAGCTAAAGTAAAGTGTTGTGTTTTTAGGACTTGTTTCATCTGTTCGAATTCTAGCAACTTGCTTTTCTATGGATGTTGTAACGTTTGTAAACAACGCTTGCTTTTCAATTAAAATTTCACCTAAATTATCAAAAGTTCTTTTTTCAAAAACATCTGCCACCTTTAATAATAAAGCAGATAATTCTTCATCTATTTGCTTCAGGTCATTTAATTGTACTTTCTTTAAGTTTTTATGATTGTTGTTTACGTGCTTGTAACTAGCTCTAGAAATATAACTAATAGATTGTGCAACGTCTTGTAAATAACCTAAGACCATAATATAGAACCTACTTGCTTGCACAGAAGTTTCATCTAATGACTTGATAAAATAGAAAACACCATCTTTTAATGAATCAATTTCATCATTTAACTTACCAACATGTTTGTCTGTTTTGCGTAACTTATTTAAATCGTGTTTCGCTAAATCATCTACCACATTGGTGTATAATTTATTTACTCTATTTGCAACGCTAGAAATATGATCTGCACTTTCTTCAATTACACCATTAATGGTAATTAATTCTGCTCTCTCAATATAAACTTGTTGTTGTTCTTCCTTCTTTTTTCTTCTATGAATTAACGTATTTCTTCCAATTAGAAAAGTAACTAGTGCTAATAAAATAGGAATCATGACCATATCATAACTAATAAGATATGCAACTAAGGCTGCAGCTAAAAACGCAGTAATAGCAGTTAAAAACCAACCACCAATTACGTTTAAAACACCTGCTACCCTATATACTGCACTTTCTCTACCCCAAGCTCTGTCTGCTAAAGAAGTACCCATTGCTACCATAAAAGTTACATAAGTTGTAGATAATGGTAATTTCATTGATGTTGCAATAGATATTAAGATACCTGCAACAATTAAATTTACAGCTGCTCTTACCATATCAAAAGCAGGTAATTCATATGTTTTGTCTTTTGGTAACGCTATAACTGGTTTCGTAAATTTTGAATCTATAAAAGCCAAAGTTGGTTTTGGTATTACAAATCTAATTCCAGCATTTATTGTCATAGCCAATCTTACGGTAACTCTAGATAACGGATTTGGCTTAAATTTCTCATGTCCTTCACCTTGTCTAGACAAGTCGATACCTGTTTTAATTACATTTTTAGCTTTGCTAGAAGTCCATAAAGTAACAACCATAATTGCACCAGCTAGTAATAATAGCCAGACATTAGAAGGTACTTTTTTAGCTAAAACACCCATAGAGAACGCATCTGCAGAAACACCTGAAATACTCCAAGCTTCATAAGAATTCCAAGCAGCAATTGGCACTCCAACAAAGTTTACCAAATCGTTTCCTGAGAAAGCCATTGCTAAAGAAAAGGTTCCTATTCCAATAATTAATTTTAAGATATTAATTTTAAATGCTTGTATTAGAATTTGAGATACAATTGCCCAAACAACAAAACTACCAGCAATTATTAATATTGTATTTCCTTCAATTAAAAACTTAACATCTTTATAAAAAGGCGTTCCTTTCATTCCTTTTATAATAATAAAGTAGGTAATAGCAGTAATTGCAAAACCACCAAATAATGCACTAATGTATGTTGGTCTTTTATCAAAATTAAATGAATAAATAATTCTTGAAACAAATTGTACAATAGCACCAACAGAAAAAGCAACAACTACAGAGAGTAGAATTCCGAGAATAATTTTGGTTGCTGTTTCATGATTTATGTAGTTCCAAAGATCTGAAAAAGTTTGTGTATCATTTGTAGAAATCTTTATTAGAGAAATACAAACGGCAGCACCTAACAATTCAAATACAATAGAAACTGTGGTAGATGTTGGCATACCTAATGAATTAAAGACATCTAATAAAAGGATGTCTGTAATCATTACTGCCATAAAAATAATCATGATGTCTTGGAACATAAACATGCTAGGGTTAAAAATCCCTTTTCGTGCAACTTCCATCATACCACTAGATGTTATTGCTCCTATAAACACACCTAAGCTAGCAATAATCATAATATTTCTTACAGATATTGCTTTTGAGCCAATTGCTGAATTTAAAAAATTTACAGCATCATTACTAACTCCCACTACTAAATCTACAATAGCTAATACAGCTAAAGCAACTAACATCAAAATATATGGATCTCCCATTTTGTTTTATTAAATTAAGTTAAGCAAATTTACAAACACAAAAAGTTATGAATGTTACCTTTATGTTATGTTACGTATATTAAAAATGAATATCTATTTGTACTCTAAACAGTAATTGATTCGTTTTAAAACCAATGTCTGTATAGCTTAGATCTGTTTGAACCTTTAAACTGTGCCCTACAATGTACTTAGATAATCCCAAAGTATATTGATTTTCACTACCTTTTCCAGTAATTTCTTTGTCTAAAGATATATTTGTGTATCGTCCAGAAAGTTCTACGGTTTTAGATACTAAATACCCAGTTTGTATATTTAAACCATTTCCTACTTGCACCTCATCGCCTGTTAAACTTCCGTCGGAATTCTTTGCAAAAGCATCGTCTGCAGTTCTATTGGCATATTCTGCCATTAAAGAAAATCCTTGGTACTTATACATTGCGTCTACAAATAATGTAGAAATATTTGTTGAATAAAAACCCGTATCATTCAGCATGTAAGAACCTTGGTTACTTCTTGTTTTAGACGCATTATTGTTAAAATCATATGCAACACCTAAAGATAATTTAGGGCTTGGTTCAAATTTCAAATCACTTCCTTTGTAATCCCCTTTACTTTTAAAATCACCAAAAGGAAATAACTCTACTCTGGTGGTGTATTGATGACCGCCCAAATTACCTGTAGTAATATTTCTTCCTTCACCTTGGGCAATAGAAAATATTTCTTTTACTAAAAAAGTATCGGTTAAATTAAAATGGTGTCTTAGTTGTATACCCATATCTCTGTCTATTGTAAATCTACTATTTAATAAAGAACGGTCTACTTGCTGCAGGTTTGCAGATGATATAACGCGTTCTCTGTTTCCTGGTAGTTTTGTTTGCCCAAACCATAAGACAAAGTTTCCAGAGAAATTCCATTTTAAAACAGCATCTAAAATCTGTCTAGAAGCATTACTTGTGTATATAGATGCACCAGATTGATCTCGGTTAGACAAACCTAATTCTACTTTGTATTTTAATTTTGGTGAAAATGCAAAACCATCAAATTTTAAACGAGAACGTCTAATTAACATGGAAGATTCTGGATTGGATACACCATTATTTGCATCCCATTTACTAGTTGCAAGTGATTGAAAACGAAGGCCAACCTTCATAGACCAAGTACTGTCTTGTCCTATTAAATTAAAGAGTCCTTTTCCAAATTTGGGTGCGTTTGTTTCTTGGGCATTGGCATTTAAAAATACACAAATACATCCTAAGATTATTACATTACGTAGTTGAGATAATTTCATTATTATTAGTTTTTGTCGCTGCAAAGAACTAATAATAATGTTAAGGTAATGTTACCTAGAGGTTACTAAAACATAAAAAAACTGCCTTAGCTAAAGGCAGTTTGTCATATAAAATAGTCGACAAAAACTAATAAATTATAATGACTTTTTATCTTTAAAGATTACACAAATATGCCACTAAAACTTTAATTTAATGTTGAATGAAAATTAATTAAAAGTTAACAATTTAGACTACTTAACCTTTAGTTAATACTTATGTAATACAAACATAATTTAAAACTAACATAGACTTTACAAAAGAGATAGACTTTTGCAACAATAAATAATAACTACAATGAAGAAAATAGTATGTATTGCTTTTATCGCGCTTAGTCAATTGTTAATTGCACAAGACAAAGGAACTTTAATGGGTTTGTTAACGGATAAAGAAGCAAATAACGAATCTTTGCCTTTTGCAAATGTCTTTATAATAGGAACTAATATTGGAACAACGACAGATTTTGACGGGAACTATTCTTTTAAGGTGCCTGCTGGAACACATATTGTTTCTTTTAGTTTTTTAGGATACAAAACAGTAGAAAAAACATTTACAATACAAGCTGGAGAAACCTTAACCTTAAACCAAGTAATGTCTGCAGAAGAAGGGGTGGCTTTAGATGAAATTGTAATAAAGTCATCAGTAGGTAAGGAGTCTGCAAATGCCCTTTTATTAGAGCAAAAGAAAGCAACGGTAATTATTGAAAGTATTGGAGCACAAACATTAGCGAAAGTAGGCGTTTCGAATGCTGCAAATGCAACTACCAAAATTTCTGGTGTTACAAAAAGTGAAAGTTCGGGTAGTATTTATATAAGAGGTTTGGGAGATCGGTATTTATCTACAACAATGAATGGATTGCCAATTCCTTCTGATGATGTGGCTAATAAAAATATTAATTTAAACTTATTTTCTACAAATATCATTAAAAATATAGGAATTAGTAAAACGTATACAACAAGTGGTTATGCAGACCAAGGTTCTGGTAATGTAGATGTAAACTCTAAAGAATATTCTAAAAAAGGATATGCTGTTACATTTTCAGGAGGAACAAATACAAATGTTGCAGGTCTCTCGGATAATTTTAGAACTACCATTACCAATACAGATGTTGCTTTAGGGTTTCATCAAAAACAATTTGCATTACAAGATTTGGTAACGCGCCAAGGCTGGGATACCGAAACATTGTCTACCCCCGTAAACTTTAATATTTCTTTTTCGGCTGCAAAGAAATTTGAAATTTTTGGTAAAGATATAGCGGTCTTTTTTACTGGTTCTCATGCGAAAACTTTTGAATACAGAGAAGGCGTTTTTAATTCGTATCGATTGAATGTTTTAAATACTTCTTTTCCTGCTATTACAAGAGAAATCAATAGCGATAGAGGTGTAAGTTCTAACGAAAATGATGTTGAACAATACATCTCAAGAACAAATACTACAGGGTATATAAATGTAGGTTTAAAATTAAATGCCAATAATAAAATCAAGTATAATACTTTATTTGTTAATAATGGAACTGATAATTTATACGAACAAGGTAGAAAGGGTTATGGGTATGTATTTGATCAAGATCCGCAGGAAGATGGTGCTTTTGTTAGAGATCAAAATTTTAAACAAACCACATTATTTATCAACCAATTATTAGGGGAACATAAATGGAACGAAAACAATACTTTAAATTGGGCTGGAGGGTATAATTTTGTTTTGGCAGAAGAGCCAAATAGAATTAGAAATGAGATTAATATCTTAAATATAGACCATGCTCCAACAATTCAATATGCACATGTTGGCGATTTTCAACAAAGAAAATCTACTCAAAAAATTCAAGATACAGAATACAATGCTTTGGTGCAGAATAAATGGATTTTAGGAGCATTAGACGCAGATGGTAACAAGCCTTATGCTTTAAACTACGGATTTAATTACAGATATAAAGAAAGAACTTTTAGGTCTTTATTTATTGGTGTAGATGCAAAAGATTTTACAGCACCATCAATAGATGAATTGTCAACTACTTTTACAGACACTAATTTTAACAACGGATTAAATTTAACCATAGGAGTGCCAGATAGGTATCAAGCAGACTTATCTATTTTAGCAGGGTTTGTAAATTTCGATTTTTCTCGAGATAAGTTTTCTGGTAATTTAGGAGCGCGCTTTGAAAGAGACGAAATTAATTCTATTTGGGATGTTGGAAATTATAATGGACCCAATGGTGCTAGACTTGGAACTTTAAATAAAACATATGAAAGCTTATATCCTAGTATAAACCTAAAGTATGAGTTATCAGAAAATAAATACCTGCGTTTTGCATCTAGTATTACACAAACTTTACCAGAATTTAAAGAATTGTCTCCTTTTGAATATGTGTCTCCAACAGGTCGTGTAACAAAGGGGAATCCAGATTTAGAGAAATCAGAAATTTATAATTTCGATCTAAAATATGAAATGTTTCCAGAAAGGGGGCAACTTTTTTCTGCAACAGCATTTTACAAACAAATTAACAACCCAATTAACTTAGCGTTAACAAGAGGCTCTTCAGGATACTTTTTTTATGCCAATACAGGAGAAAAAGCAACTGTTTATGGGGTAGAGTTAGAAGCAAAGACAAATTTATTAAAAAATGGTGACGATGAAAGTATTTTAAACATCACTGGTAATATTACTAAAATGTGGTTGAACCAAGATTTGTTTGAAAACTTTCAATATAAAGACCTTACAGCATCTAGTTTACAAGGAGCATCAGATTTTATTGCAAATGGTTCTTTAAGTTTTAGTGATAAAAAAGAAAAAGAATTTGTTGCTACTTTAACGGGGAACTATTCATCAGATAAAATTTTCTCCTTGGGAGGTGCAGAGGGCTTTGTAAATAGAGCTACAGAATACAATGATGAAATTATAGAGAAAGGGTTTGTAACATTAGATTTAGTAGTAAGTAAAAAATTAACAGAACAGCTATTCATAAAATTCGTAGGAAGAAATTTATCAAATCCAGAAATTAGACAAACCCAAAAAGTTAGAAGTTTAATTACAGCCGAAGAAACAAATCAAACAGTGCAGTCTTATAAAAAAGGAAGTCGGTTAACAGTAAGTGTTACGTATACATTCTAAGTTAATAACCATTACTTAACAAAAGAGCTTTATTTATCTATAACCTAACATACTAATAATATTTAGGTAAACAAAGAGAGAAAATAAGAGAATAACTTTGTATAAAATAACAACTATACTAAACAAACATGAAAAAATCAGTTTTTAAAATTTTGAACATCGTAACACTTTGTTTTGTTACTTTAACATTCACTAATTGTGGTAGTGAAGAGCCAGGAATTATTATTGGAGGAACAGATTCTTTAGTAATTGAAAGCTTAAAGTCTGGAATTATGAACGGTAATCTTGATGAAGATTTTACGTTAAACTCAAGTCAGATTTACAATTTAAATGGTTCTTTTATCATAGAACCAGGAGCAACGTTAACAATTCCTGAGGGCACAAGAATTCAGGCACTTGACGGTGGAACAAGTGTTTACATTGCTGTTTTAAAAGGAGCTAAAATAAATGTGCTAGGTACAGAAGATAGTCCAGTATTTATGGCGTCTGTTTCAGGAAATCCTGGAGATTGGGGCGGTTTAACTATTTGTGGAGATGCTACAACAACAGCAGGTGCAAATGCAGAGGCAGAAGTTGGTGGTTTTATTTATGGAGGTGCAAATGATGCCGACAATTCTGGGTCTATTAGCTATTTAGTTATAGAAGGAACTGGGGCTCAAATTAATCCAGACTCTCAGTACAACGGAGTTTCTTTATATGCTGTTGGTGCTGGAACAACAATTAATAATGTTGCTATAATTAATGGTAAAGATGATGGTATCGAGTTTTTTGGAGGTACAGTTTCTGTTAGCAATTTATTTTTAGAAAACAATGCAGATGACTCTATCGATTGGACAGAAGGTTGGAACGGAACGGTAACAAACGCATACATTACGCACACAGTTTCTGGTTTTTCAACTGTTTTTGAAGGAGACAAAGATAATGGAAATCCTAAATTTAATAATATTACTGCAGTTTCTTCTGTTGGAGGTACAGCTTTACAATTCAAAAAACAATCTGGTGCTACCATAACAGGATTGTCATTAACAGGTTATGATACTTCTATAGACATGAAGGATGGTGGAGATTTAACAAACGTTCTAATAGACGGTGTTGCTGCAGATCCTTCTTTATCTTACACAAGTACAGCGCTTGTTACTGCAGCAGCTTTTAATTGGGTAAACTCTAGTGTTTCTATTACTACTTTACCTTTACAAGGCACAGTAGCTAGTAAAGTTATTTTAGATGCTTCTATAAAATACGTCTTAAATTCTTCTTATATTGTAAAAGCTGGTGGAGAATTAGTAATTCCTGCAGGCACTAAGATTGAGGCGAAAGCAGATGGTACAGCAGTGTATATTGCAGTTTTAAAAGGTGGTAAAATAGATATTCAAGGAACAGAAAGCAACCCTGTTGTAATGGCTTCTGTTGCTTCTAGTCCTGGAGATTGGGGCGGATTAACAATTTGTGGAGATGCAACAACAACGGCTGGTGCAAATGCAGAAGCAGAAGTTGGTGGTTTTATTTACGGTGGTACAAATGATGCAGACAATTCTGGTTCAATCAAATACCTAGTTATTAAAGGAACAGGAGCTCAAATTAATTCAGATTCGCAATACAACGGAATATCATTATACGCAGTTGGTTCTGGAACTACTATAGAAAATGTATCTGTTATTGACGGTAAAGATGATGGAATAGAATTTTTTGGAGGAACAGTTTCAGCTAGTAATTTATATTTAGAAAATAATGCTGATGATTCTGTAGATTGGACAGAAGGTTGGAACGGAACAGTAACAAATACTTACATTTCTCATACTGTATCAGGATTCTCTACTGCTTTTGAAGGAGATAAAGACAATAACAATCCTAAGTTTGTAAATTTAACAGCTATCTCTGCAGTGGGAGGTACAAGTTTACAGTTTAAAAAGACTTCAGGTGCAACCATTACTAATATTTGGTTAGAAGGGTATGAAAAAAATATAGATATGAAAGACGGAGGCGATTTAGCAAGTGTTATCATAGACGGTGTTGCTGCTTCTACAACTGCAGATTACAAAACAGGAACTAAAGTAGATGTTTCTACTTGGACTTGGAAGAATGCAGGATTATAAGGAACTAATTATTGATTAAGAAAAAGGAAAAAGCAGGCGTTAAGCCTGCTTTTTTCGTTTATATATGTTTTTAACGGAATAATTAATCGTTATTTAAAGCTAGTCTAGATTCAGATTTCCAATCATTAACACTAACAATTACGTTACTATTATAAGTAATTTCTTTTAATGTATTTTTATTCCATACAAACCACTTACCTACTTTCTTGCCATCTTTATAATGGGCAATCTTAGTTTTATTACCGTTAGTATCATAACTAGTCCAAGTACCTGTTATTTTTTTATCTTTAAAATAACCAATAATACTTATCTGACCTTCTGCATTATAATAAGTAGCTTTTACTAAATTTCCTTCTCTCTCAAAAGAAGTTTCTTTTTCTTGTGCAAACCCAAAGCTTGATACAAAAATTAATGCTAAAATTATTGCTTTCTTCATAATCCTAATTTATTTATACCTCAAATATAAGTAATTAAATTACATTAAAAAAACGTTTTGGTAACATTAATTTAACATTAAAAAGGTTTTGAATCTTAATATAAAGAAGAGTTTGCTTTGATTTAAGTCTAAGATATTGTAATAAAGTAAGTTAAGTTTAGGTATTATTTTGCCCTTACAACAAGCCATTTCACAATTTTCTTTACAAGTATCGGAACAGATGTTATTTTTTTCAGAAATATTAAGGTTGTATTGAAGTTTCAGAAGCTTTGTATAAAGCTCCACCAGCAATGCCATCTACAAAGGCAATTAAGTCTTTCTTAGAAGTCGTATTTCCATCAAACGCTATTGTTGCAATACTATCTGCAAAAATAACTTTTGCCGCTAGGACACCTTCTTTTTTAGAGAGTTTAGATTGAATTATTTTTGCACAACCAATCTCGCAAGTCATTCCAGAAATAGCTAAAGAAATATTTTCTTTTTTAACTTCTTTATTTTCTTTGCATCCTGTTATCATAAAACAAGCTATTGCTATTGCAAAAAATATATTTTTAGTGTTCATCTGTTTTTAATTTTTACAAATTTATATATAATGGGCTTTATATCTAATTTTTTATCGGATTTTTGACAAAAAATTAACTAAACCATGAATAATCAACAACAAAAGTGGCTGTATTTTAGTTTACTTTCTTTGGTTTGGGGTAGTTCATTTATATTAATGAAGAAAGCATTGTTGGGCGTTACTCCTATTCAATTAGGCGCTTTAAGAATGATTTTTACTGCAGTTTTTTTACTTTCTGTTGCTACTCCGTCTTTAAAAAAAATAGAAAAGAAACATTATAAATATATATTTTACACTGCTATTGCAGGTACTTTTATTCCTGGATTTTTATTTGCATTTGCAATTACAAACATAGATAGCGCTGTAGTTGCTATTTTAAACTCGTTAACTCCTTTTTATACTTTAATCTTAGGTGCAATAGCGTTTGGCTTTGCTTTTAATAAAACTCAGTTTTACGGAATTCTAATTGGGTTGGTAGGGACGCTAATTCTAATATTAAAAGGTGCAGACTTAAATCCGAATCAGAATTATTGGTATGCTTTGTTAATGATTATAGCATCTTTTGGATATGCACTCAATGCAAATATGATTAAGAAATATTTAAACGATTTAAACGCACTTTCTATTGTAACTGGTAATTTTTTAATATTACTCATTCCTTCAATTATTGTTTTAGCCTTTACAGATTTTTTTAGAACGTTTGATTTAAAAAATGAGATATTAATTAGCTCTTTAGGGTATTTAGCAATTTTATCAATTGTAGGAACTGGTATTGCAAAAACTATTTATAATAAATTAGTTCAGGTTTCAGATCCTGTTTTTTCTTCATCTGTAACCTATATAATTCCTTTAGTTGCTATTTTTTGGGGAGTTTTAGATGGCGAAAAATTGAGTACACTTCAAATATTTGGAGGAGTTGTTATCCTTTTAGGAGTATACTTGGTGAATAAAAAAAAATAATTTTTTTTAAGTAAGAAGCAAGACTGTAATTTTATCCATGTATGTTATTTCTGCTAAAACTAATGTTTAAAAAAAAGAGTCAAAACGTACTGTTTTGACTCTTGATGCTATTACATCTTATTTCTATTTTAACTATTCAAAATCTGCATCAGAAACGCCTTCATTTACTTTAATTTCTTTTACAACGAAATCTAAATTCATTGGACCAGATTTAATTCCAATCGCATGCGGAAATTTAACTCCGTTTACTTCTTTATAATCACCATAGATTGTTGGCGTTTTCACTTCTTTACCATCGGGTCCTTTTCCTGTTTTTACTTCTTTTACTTTTAAACCAGAAGTCATGTCATAATAAACTTCGCTATCCTTATATTTTAAAACAATAGCATTTTTACCGTCTAAAGGCTCAATTCTTAACAATTCTCCAGCAGCATATACCAAGTCTTTAAAAATACCACTTTTCCCTTTTGCTTTCGCAATTTCTTCTGCGGTCATCTCTTTCTTTTGACCTCTTAAAGAAGCGTATCCTGTAGTTCCATTAAAAACAGTTTTTTGCATGGTGTTGCCCATTACAGAAATTTCTTGCGAAGACTTATTAGGCGCAGCAGCTTTCATTGTCATTACCAAAGGCGTTCCTTGAATAGTTGCGTTTGCAATAGTAATCGTAGTTTTAACAGCCATTACTTTTTCTTTACCTCCAATTGCAGCTATGTATTTACTGTCTCTTATACACATCTCCGAGCCCACGAGACCTCTCTACATCTCGTA